>NZ_DATAGM010000025.1:0-11727 GCF_036263695.1 Phenylobacterium sp. | reverse complement strand
TTTCGAGGCTTACTTTTGGGAGTTCACGCCCGACCAGCTGGCGCTGATCACCGGCGGCGGGATCGTCGCCTCGGCGCTGGGGGTCACGCTCGCCCCCATCGTCTCGCGCACACTGGGCAAGAAGCGCGGGGCGCTGATCGTCTGGACGATCTCGCTGACGCTGGCCTCCGCCCCGATCGCACTGCGCCTTGCAGGTCTGATGCCGCCGAACGGCTCGGACGCGCTGCTCTACATCATGATCGGCGAGAGCGTGTTCCAGGGGACCGCGGCGCTGACCACCGGCATCCTGCTCTCTTCCATGCTGGCCGACGTCGTCGAGGACAGCGAGGTGCGCACCGGTCGGCGCTCGGAAGGCCTGCTGTTCTCCGCCGACAGCCTGCTGAAGAAGACGGTGTCCGGCCTCGGGGTGTTCACCTCGGGCCTCCTGCTGACCTTCGTCGGCTTCCCGCAGGACGCCAAGCCCGGCCAGGTGGACCCGGAAGTGATCCGCAACATGGCGGCGGTCTACCTGCCGATCGTCATCACCCTCTACCTCGCGGCCATCGCCACCCTGTTCGCCTTCCGCCTAGACAAGAGCGCCCACGAGGAGAACCTGCGCAAGCTCGCCTCAAGTCCGGGGGCGGTCTAAAGGTTGCGTTGAACCATGATCGACGACCCGAGGCCGATGAGCACCTGCCGGACCTTCGCCCTGAGGCTGGCGCGCGCGTGACCGCGGTCCGTAAGCGGCTGCGGCGGGGCCGCCGGCTGGCGCCGGAAGAGCGGCGTGAGACCCTGCTGCAGGTCGCCTCCGAACTCGTGCTGGAGCAGGGGTTCCTGCCCATCGGCGTGCAGGAGCTGGCGGACGCGGCCAAGGTGAGCAAGGCGCTGGTCTACCGCTACTTCCCGGAGCCGCACGACCTCTACAACGCGCTGGTGGAGCGCGGATTCGACGAGCTGCTCGCGGCCGGGCTGGACGCGGCGGCGCGGCGGGCCGACCTGGCGGACGCGGCGACCGCGGCGGCCGAGCTCTATTTCCGGCAGGTGGTCCAGACCGGGCCGGTGATCCACATCATCCTGCGCGACCGGTTCATGGCCGGGCGGCTCTCGCCGCGGACGGCGGCGGTGCAGGGGCGGATCGCCCGTCGGTTCGCACGGGGCCTGCGGCGCGAGTTCGAGCTTCCGTTGGGCGAGTGCATCGCCTGCGTGAGCCTCGGCATGACCCTGCCGGAGGAGTGCGGGCGGCTGGTCTACCAGGGCGAGCTGGACGAGGCGCGCGGGGCCGAGGTCTGCCGCGAACTCGTCCTAGGCGTCGTCGACGCCGCCCGACGCCGTGGGGCGGAAGCGCGCCGCTAGCCGCCGGTTGCCGGTCTCGACGATGTCGGCGGCCAGCGCCTCGGCCACCGGCAGGTCGAGCCGCCCGCGCGCCAGAAGGCGTCCGGCCCGCAGAACCAGGCTGGTCAGCACCGTGGTCGCGGCGCGGGCGACATCGTCGGGAACGCGGTGGCTGCGGCTGAACCGGTCAGCGACGATGGCGGTGTTGGCGGCGCGCAGGGCCCGCTGTTCGCGGCGTAGCCCGCGGCGCACGGCGGGCGCGCTCTGCAGGGTCTGCAGCAGCACGCCGCGCTCGGCCACCTGGCGCAGGTAGGTGACGGTCGACAGCCGCAGGCGGTCGGCGGGCCGGCTGGCGGTCTCGACCTGGGCGACCTGGGCCGCGCGCACGGCCTGCAGCTCGCGGCGTGCGAGCTCCACGAGCAGGTCGTCCACGGCCGGGAAGAAGTGGTAGGCCCGCGGCGCCGTCAGCCCGGCTTCCCGGGCCAGCCGCTTGATGGTGAGCGCGTGAATGCCTTCGCGCACGATGATCTGCGCGGCCACGTCCAGCAGGTGGGCGCGCCTGTCTTCGAAGGCGAGCCGCGCGCGGGGGCGGCGGGTGACCGACCGTCCCGGAACGATCGGGACCTTCTCGCCCACGCCGTGGGGCGCCGGCGGCAGCGAAGGGGGCTGCGGCGCCCGCCCGGCCTTCGCTTTCGCCCAGTGGCCGCGGGTAGGGTAGGGGATGGCGGTCCGGTCGCAGATCTTCGCCAGGCCGCTTGCGCTGACGCCCAGCTCGCCGGCGACCTTGGATAGTGGCTCGCGCCAGACCCGCTCGAAGAGTTCGGCGCGGGTGAGTTCCGTCGGCGGCGAGGCGCGCATGCGGCCCTCCTTTCCCCGCCAGCATAGCCGTGTCGCGGCCTGGCTCAACGAATGCTCAAGCCGGCTCTGTCGCCGCTCACTTGATGACATTCACACTAATTACTATAGGAAGGCTGCCCCAGCGGAACAGGATGGACAGATGCAGGCGCCACTATCGACTCGCGATGCGCTGGAGGCCTTCCGGCTCGAGGCGCGGGCGTGGCTGCAGGACAATTTCCCCGGCGTGCTGGCCGGGCGGGCGCCGCAGTCGGGGCAGGCCGAGCCGGACGAGGCGGATTTCGGTCTCTGGCGCGCGCGCCTGTGCGCCCAGGGCTGGGGCACGCCCACCTGGCCCAAGGCGTACGGCGGCGGCGGGCTCACGCCCCAGGAGGCCCGGGTCCTGCGCGAGGAGATGCGCAAAGTCAGCGCCTGGAACCCGATCGGCTGGTCCATGGGCGTGCGGATGCTGGGCCCGACCCTGCTGGAATATGGGACCGAGGCGCAGAAGCAGCGGCACATCCCGCCGATCACCCGCGGCGAGACTCGCTGGTGCCAGGGCTATTCCGAGCCGAACGCCGGATCCGACCTCGCCTCGCTCCAGACCCGGGCCGAGGACAAGGGCGATCATTTCCTCGTCAACGGCCAGAAGATCTGGACCTCCGGCGCCCAGTACGCCGACTGGTGCTTCTGCCTGGTGCGGACCGATCCCACCCGCAAGCACGACGGCATCTCCTTCCTGCTGATCGACATGCGCTCGCCGGGCGTGGAGGTGCGGCCGATCCTGCTGATCGCCGGCCGCTCGCCCTTTTGCGAGACGTTCTTCACCGACGTGAAGGTGCCCAAGGAGAACCTGGTCGGAGAGCTGAACGGCGGCTGGACGGTCGGCAAGCGGCTGCTGCAGTACGAGCGCCAGCGCAACGAGGACGCCCCCCGCCGGGCCACCGAGCAGCGCCCGATCGAGGAGGTGGTCGCCGAGTACGTCGGCCGGGACGTCCACGGCCGGCTGGCCGACGCCGACCTGCGCATGCGGCTCGTGCGTCACGTCATGGAGCGGCAGGCCTTCAACCTCACCATGCAGCGCACGATCGCCGAGGCGACCGGCGGCGGGCCCACGGCGGCGACCTCGATCCTGAAGAACGTCTCCTCGCTGCTGGTCCAGGAGCGCGCCGAGCTGCTGGTGGAGGCCATGGGCGCCCAGGGCCTCGGCTGGGAGGGCGAGGCCTTCACCGCCGGGGAGCTGGCCTGCGTGCGCGAATGGCTGTCGGGCAAGGCCAACACCATCTTCGCCGGCTCCTACGAGATCCAGAACAACATCATCGCCAAGCGCATCCTCGGTTTGCCGGAAGGGGTCGCCCGCCGCAGCCGTGATCGCTCAGAAGCCGGCGAGCAGCGCCATGCGGACAAGCTCTGAGAGGCTGCCGGCGCCGGTCTTGGTCATGACGTTGGCGCGGTAGACCTCCACCGTGCGCGGGCTGATCCCCAGATCGAAGGCGATCACCTTGTTGGGCTTGCCGGCGACGATGCCGCGCAGCACATCGGTCTCGCGCGGCGACAGCTGCTCGAGCAGGGCGTGGAAGCGGCGGCGCTCGTCCTCCTCCTCGGCCTGACGGCCCCGGCTGGAGATCGCCGCGCGGATGGCGGCCAGCAGCGCCTCGTCGTCGAAGGGCTTTTCCAGGAAGTCGACGACTCCGGCCTTCATCGCCTCCACGGCCAGCGGCACGTCGCCGTGGCCGGTGATCATGATCACGGGGTGCGGTACGCTGCGCTCCTTCAGCCGCCGTACCAGCTCCAGCCCGCTCATCTGCGGCATTCGCACGTCGCTGACGATGCAACCGGGGGCCGGATCCCCGGCCGCCAGGAATTCCACGGCGGACTCGTAGGTCGCCGCGGTCAACCCGGCGCTGTCGAGCAGGAAGGTGAGGGACTCCCGCATCGCCGGGTCGTCGTCGATCACGTGCACAACGGGCTCAGTCACTGTCGCTCAGCTCCTCCAGGCGCGCGGCGCGCAGGGTGAAGTGGAAGTCGGCGCCGCCGCCCGAGTTGGATTCGACCCAGATGCGGCCGCCGTGCGCCTCGACGATGGTGCGCGAGATAGACAGCCCCACGCCCATGCCCTGGCTCTTGGTGGTGATGAAGGGCTGGAACAGCTGACCCTCGATTTGCGGGCTGATGCCGGGGCCAGTGTCGGAGACGATGATCTCGACCATGTCGTCGGGCGCCGGGCGGGTCGCGACCCGCAGCTCGCGCAGGGGCGCTTCTTGCATGGCGTCGACGGCGTTGCGCATCAGGTTCAGCACCACCTGCTGGATCTGCACCTTGTCGGCCAGCACGAGGTCCGCGCGGCGGTCGAGGTCGTAGCGGACCCGCACGCCGTACTCCTTGGCCCCGAGCAGGGCCAGGGCGCCGGCTTCCTCGATCAGCTGCGGCAGGCTCTCGATGCGCCGCTCCACCTCGCCGCGGGCCGCGAAGTCGCGCAGCCGGCGGATGATGGTCCCGGCCCGCAGCGCCTGCTCGCCCGCCTGGTTGAGCGCGCCCTTCAGCTTCTCCGGATCGCCCCGCCCGCCGTCGATCAGCCGCACGCACCCCTTCACATAGTTGGCGATCGCCGACAGCGGCTGGTTGAGTTCGTGGGCCAGCGCCGAGGCCATCTCGCCCATGGAGGTCAGGCGCGAGACGTGCACCAGCTCCGACTGCAGGTCCTGCAGCCGCCGCTCGGTGGCCTGCCGCTCCGACAGGTCGCGCACGAAGCCGGTGAAGTAGCGCCGCTCGGCCGAGCGCATCTCGCCCACCGCCAGCTCCATGGGGAAGGTCGAGCCGTCGCGGCGCTCGCCCACCACCACGCGGCCGATGCCGATGATCCGACGCTCGCCGGTGGCCAGATAGCGCTGCAGGTAGCCGTCGTGCTCCTCCCGGTAGGGGCCAGGCATCAGCATGCTGACGTTGCGCCCCACCGCCTCGGCGGCGGTCCAGCCGAACAGCCGCTCGGCGGCGGCGCTGAACGACTGCATCAGCCCCTTCTCGTCGATGACGATCATCGCGTCGGGAATGGTGTCGAGGATCGACTGAAGGTGCGCCTCACGCTGGCGCAGCTCCTGCAGCGCCTCTTCGCGGCGGGCGACCGTGCGGCGCAGGTATTCGCCGGCGATCCCTGCCCCCAGCCCGATGGAGAGGAAGGCGAGGGTGCTGACCCTGTCGGTCAGCAGGAACGAGCCGGTGATGGCGGCGAGCGCCGCCAGCGCCACGCCGGTGGCCACCAGCGCCGGCCCGAGCCCGCCGACGGCCGCGCTGATCGCCACCGCCGGCACGAACAGCAGGAACAGGGCCTGGTCCTGCAGCTCGGCGTCGAGCAGCAGCCGCAGGGCCGCGGTCGCCAGGGTCGCCGCGAGCGCGAAGGCATAGCCGGTCAGCGGACGGCGGACCGGTCCTCTCGATGATGTGCGTCGCTCGAACACGTGAAGGGCCGCCGTCCCCGGTTGCGAGGCAACCTAGCCAACTCCCGGAGTCGGCGCGACGATCCGGTAGGCGGAAGAGGTAGGGCCCGAGCCGGCGCGCGCATATTCCGGGATTGCGCGTAAGTAGTTGTACGGAGGAGCAGGATTTGGAGGAGCGGGAGGCGGGGTTGCGCCTGGCGGCCGTGGTGCTGGCCGGCGGCGAGGGGCGGCGCATGGGCGGGAACAAGCCGCTGCGCGCCTGGCGGGGAGAGCTCCTTCTCGAGCATGCCCTGCGCAAGGCGCGCGGCTTCGCCCCGACCGTGGCGGTCGCGCTGCGCTCGCCCGAGCAGGCCGGCGCGGCCGGCGTCCCGCTGCTGATCGACGATCCGGGCTTGGCCGGCCCGCTCGCCGGCCTCGCGTCGGCCATCTCGTTTGCGCACGACGCGGGGGCCCAGGCCGTCGTGACCTTGCCGTGCGATGCTCCGCTGGTCCCGGAGGAGCTGGCGGCGCGGCTCGGCGCAGCGCTCGAGCCGGGCGATGGCGTCGCCATGGCCGTCAGCCACGGCCAGTGGCAGCCCACCTGCGCGCTCTGGCGCGCGAACCTGGCCGCCCCGCTCGCCGCCTACGCCGCCCGGGGAGGCCGGTCCCTGCGTGGGTTCGCCGAGGCGGCGGGCCTGCGCCTGGTCGATTGGGGCGCGCCGGAGCCGGACCCCTTCGCCAGCGCCAACACCCCGGAGGATCTCGCCCGGCTGGGCGGGGTGTAGGTCCACAGGAACGGCCCGTCCGGCCGGCCAGCTTGGCGAGAGGGCCGCGTTGGAATAGAGTGTGCCGGTCAGCCCCTGAGGGAAGCTCGTCGGATGCGCCGCCTGCGCGACACCGCTGCGACCATGATGATTACCACCGGCCATACCGGACGGGGGCGATCGCGCGCGGGCTGACAGCCGCAGAGATCTGAAGGACTTCAACCCCGCTCCGCCAGGAGACGGGGTTTTTCAATGCCGTGTCCGGCCGGGCCGACCCACGGAGAACGTCAATGTCCCATAGCCCGCCGCTGAAGGAGATCGCCGCCGCCACGCGGCGTTTCGTGCTGAGCCTAGCTCCGGACCGACCCCGACGGGTCGAGGCCTCGGTGGCCAGCCCGGCCGGCATGCCGCTGCTCTGCGCCGTCGAGGCCGCGCTGGCCGAAGCGCTGCCCGCCCGGGCCGCGCAGGAGCTGGTGTGGCTGACGGCCGGCCAGGAGGAGGGCGTCCACAAGCTGCGCCTCCTGGCCTACGGCCCGGGCGACGAGCTGCTGGCCGAAGCGGCGCACGAGTTCAGCTGAGGTCGGCCGCGTTCGCCGGGCGCGGCCTCGGCTCGGCGCCGATGTAGCCGAGAGCGGCGGCGTGGTGGATAGCCTGCGAGCGGCCAGCGACCCCGAGCTTGCGGGCGGCGTTGCCCAGGTGGAAGCGGACAGTGGGGAGGGAGATGCCGACGATGCCGCCGATCTCTCCGTCGGTCTTCCCGGCGGCGGCCCACTTCAGGCACTGGATCTCGCGCCGGGTGAGGCGGACGGGCACGGCGGCAGGCAGGCCGCCTGCGGCCTCGTCGTAGGCGCCGATGAAGCGCAGCGCCAGGGCGTGCAGCCGCTCCGCATGGGCGGCGAACACATGCTGGACGTCGATCTCTGGATCCGGGCTCGCCCAGACCACCGCGCCGATGATGCCGCCCGGCAGGTGGGCCGGAGCGACGATCGCCGCCCCGACGCCGCTGGCGATCGGCCCATCGGCCTCGAGCGCGCGCAGCGCGCCGTTGGGCCGCCAGGAGCCGAACCGCCCGGCCCGGAACCAGAAGGGCTCGGAGCAGCTGCGCGAGGCGTGCACGAAGACTGAGCGCAGGGCGAAGCCGCGGTCCTCCCAATAGCGCAGGTCCGGGTCCAGCCAGCGGAAGGTGGTGACCGCGAACGGCCGCCCGTCGACGCCCCGCATCGGCTCCGGATCGCCGATGTCGGCGGAGGCGGCGTTGTAAGGCAGGCCGATCTCGGCGCCGACTTGCGCGACCTCACGCGCGAGACGGTCGGCGATTGCGAGCAGATCGCACGGCTCGGCTTGTTCGACCATGTGCGGCCGGCAGCCCCCCTATCACTTCCGATAGCTTGTTACCTGCGGCGCCGCTCCGCAAGCTGCCTTCGTCGCCCGGCGCGGGCGGCCAAGGATCAGCGCCCGGCGAACGGGCGGATGGGAGGAAGACCATGAGGCTCCGCAACTGGTGGGCCTCCGCGGCCGTCGTCGCTCTGGCGGGCGCGGGCTCGCCCGCGCTGGCGCAGGCCGACACGGAGGTGGAGACGGTCATCGTCACCGCGCAAAAGCGCGAGCAGAACCTGCAGGACGTGCCGATCGTGGTGACCGTCGTCACCGGCGAGCAGTTGCAGGACGCGGGCGTGAAGGACGTAAAGGACCTGCAGGTCCTGGCTCCCGGCCTCTCCGTCACCTCATCCACCGGCGGCGCGCAGACCTCGATCCGCATCCGGGGCGTCGGGACGATCGGCGACAATCCGGGTCTGGAGTCCTCGGTGGGCACCGTGATCGACGGGGTCTACCGGGCTCGCAGCGGCGTTGCGTTCAACGACCTGGGCGAAGTGGAGCGCATCGAGGTGCTGAAGGGCCCGCAGGGGACCGTGTTCGGCAAGAACACCTCGGCCGGGGTCATTAACGTCATCACGGCGCTGCCTCAGTTCGAGTTCGGCGGCGCCGCCGAGCTGACGGCGGGGAACTACGACGCCAAGGGCGCCTCGATCAGCCTCACCGGGCCATTGTCGGAGACGCTCGCGGGGCGGATCTTCGCCGCCAAGCGGGTGCGCGAAGGCTTCTATGACGTGCGCAACGGGGCCGGGCCTAGCCGCCAGCCGGACAACGACGACCAGGACGTCTGGACCGTCCGCGGCCAGCTGCTCTGGCGGGCGAGCGAGACCCTGACCCTGCGGTTCCTGGCCGACTTCACCCAGCGTGACGAGCACTGCTGCCTGAACGTGATCACGATCCCCGGGCCGACCGCCGCGATCATCGACGCCCTGGCCGCGGACGAGGGGCTGCTGCGGCCCGCCGATCCCTTCCGGCGCCTGGCCCACGCCAACCGGGAGTCCAACCAGCAGATCGAGGACAAGGGCCTCTCCCTGCAGGCCGACTGGGAGATCAGCGATGACATCACCCTGACCTCGATCACGGCCTGGCGCGACTGGCTGAACCGGCAGGCCAACGACATCGACTTCTCCAGCGCGGACATCTGGTACCGGCCCGAGGACGGACGCACCTTTTCGGAGTTCGAGGTGTTCTCGCAGGAGCTGCGGGTGGCCGGCGTCGCCGGACCGCTCGACTGGATGGTCGGCGGCTTCTTCTCCGACGAGCGGCTGAAGACCAGCGCCTTCACCCCTTACGGGACCTCCTACGAGACCTACTTCAGCCTGCTGCTGTCGCAGGGCGCCAGCCCCACCGCGGTGTCGGCGCTGACCGGTCTGCCGGCCGGGACCAACTACCGGCCAGGGGAGGGCGCCTACGACCGGTTTGATCACGAGAGCCGCGGCTGGGCGCTGTTCACCAACAACACCTGGCACGTGAGCGAGGCGCTCGAGGTCACCTTCGGGCTGCGCTACACCTCCGACACCAAGGACGTCTTCGCCCAGTATCGCAACACCGCCCCGGGGGCGGCCTGTGCGGCGGCGATCGTGCGGCCGATCCCGGCGGCGGCGCGGGCGGCTCTCTGCGCGCCGGGCTCCGACCCAGCCTTCGACAACGCCGACACGCGCCAGGAGCGGACCGAGGAGCGGCTCGGCGGCACGGTGAAGGTCAGCTACCGCTTCAACCCCGATCTGATGGCCTACGTCTCCTACGCGTCCAGCCACAAGAGCGGCGGCTTCAATCTCGACCGGGCGAGGTTCGCGCCAGGGGTGATCAACCCTGACACCAGCTTCCCGGCCGAGACGGTGGACGCCTACGAGGTAGGCGCGAAGAGCCAGCTGTTCGACAACGCCCTGATCCTGAACGCCGCGGCCTTCCACCAGACGTTCGAAAACTTCCAGCTCAACACCTTCACGGGCATCAGCTTCGTGGTCGCCTCGATCCCGGAGGTGACCTCCAAGGGCGTCGACCTGGACGCAGTCTGGCGAACGCCCATCCACGGGTTGACCTTCACCGGCGGGGCGACCTATGCGGTGACCCAGTACGGCGACTTCGTGCCCGGCGCGGGCGTGGGGCCGAGGCTGCCGGGCTCGCGGTTGTCCTACGCACCCCTGTGGTCGGTGTCCTGGTCGGGCGCCTACGAGCGGGAGATGGGCTCGAACCTGAAACTGAGGGCCAGCCTCTCGGGCCGCTACACATCGGCCTACAACACCGGCTCTAACCTCGACCCGCTCAAGATCCAGAAGGAGCTGACCCTCTGGAACGGGCGGATCGGCGTGGGCGCGGCGGACGACCGCTGGACGCTGGAGCTGTTCGCCCAGAACCTGACCGACGAGGACTACTACCAGGTGGTCGTCGACCAGCCGCTGCAGTCGGGCACCTTCGCCGCCTTCCTCGGCGCGCCGCGCACCTGGGGCGTGACGCTGAGGTCGCGGTTCTAGGCGGCGTGGACCTCGAGCTGACGCCGGCGGACCTCGCCTTCCGGGACGAGGTCCGCGCCTTCCTGGCGGAGACGCTGACGCCGGACCTGCAGCGCGCCGGCCAGCGGGCGACCAGCGTCTTCACCGATCCGCGCCACAGCCTGCCCTGGCAGAGGATCCTGCACGCCCGCGGCTGGGCGGCGCCCAGCTGGCCCAGGGCATATGGCGGGCCGGGGTGGAGCGAGGTGCAGCGCTACATCTTCGCCGCCGAATGCGCCAAGGCCGGCGCGCCGAACCTGGCGCCCATGGGGCTTCGCATGGTCGGGCCGGCGATCATGGGGTTCGGCACGGTCGAGCAGAAGGCGCAGCTTCTGCCGCGCATCCTGTCGGGCGAGGACTACTGGTGCCAGGGCTATTCCGAGCCGGGCGCCGGCTCGGACCTGGCGGCGCTGCAGCTTCGGGCCGAGAGCGACGGGGACGATTACGTGCTGAACGGCTCGAAGATCTGGACCACCCACGCACAGTTCGCCAACCGAATGTTCTGCCTGGTGCGGACGCGTTTCGAGGGCAAGCCGCAGCAGGGGATCACCTTCCTGCTGCTGGATATGACCAGCCCCGGGATCACCGTGAAGCCGATCGTCACCCTGGCCGGCGAGCACGAGGTCAACCAGGTCTTCTTCGACAATGTGCGCGTTCCCAAGGCCGGCCGCCTGGGCGGGGAGAACCAAGGCTGGACTGTCGCCAAGTACCTGCTGGAGTTCGAGCGTGGCGGGGGCGCCGCCCCCGGCCTGCAGGTGGCGCTCGGCCGGACCGGGGCGCTCGCCGAGGCGGAGGATCTCGACGACCCGGCCTGGCGCCGCCGGCTGGCGGAAGCCGAGATTGCGGTCCAGGCGATCGACATCTCGGAGCGGCGGGTGCTGTCGGCGCTGGCGAGCGGCGCCAACCCCGGCTCGGCGGCCTCGATGCTGAAGATCAATGGGTCCGAGGCGATGCAGCGTATCGACGAACTGGCGGTGGACGCGGCGGGCGCCTACGCCGCCGTGGACCAGCCCGATGCGCGGGGGCCTGACGCTAACGTCCCCGCCGTGGGCCCGGAGCACAGCCTCACTGTCATGGCCCGCTATCTGAACGACCGCGCCGCCTCCATCTATGGCGGGTCGAACGAAATCCAGAGAGACATCATCGCCCGGCTGGTGCTCGGGTTGTGAGGAAGGAGAGGCGATGAGCGCGCTCGAGGACATCGGCCAAACTGCCTGGAGCCGCTTGCCGAACTCGCCCATGAGCGGCGGCAAGGTGAACTACCTGGAGCCGAAGGGCGACCCGGGCTTCTTCGGGCCGGGCTCGATGGCCTGGCGGGTGCACGCCAACCCCATCGCGCTGGCGGTCGGCGGGGTGGCGGCGGTGATCCTGGAGCTGGCCGAGCCGCGGGTGCGCACCGGGGTCTGGGAGCACTCGACTTTCAAGTCCGACCCGCTGACCCGCATGCAGCGGACCGGCGACGCGACGCTGATCACCACCTACGGCCCCACCAAGGCCGCCGAGGCGCGGATCGCCATGGTCACGCGGATGCACGAGCGG
>NZ_DATAGM010000024.1:0-12261 GCF_036263695.1 Phenylobacterium sp. | reverse complement strand
GCCGCCACTTCTCCTTCTGGTCGATGTTGGCCTGGACGATGCGGATCACCGGCGCGTCGGCGGCCGGTTGCGCCGCCCCGGCGAGCCGCGCCGCGCCGAACCCGTAGAGGCCGGCCAGCGCCGCCAGCGCCAGGCCGGCCGGCGCGAGCCGTGCGATGCGGCCGCCCCTGTCGAACAGCGTCGCGGGCGCGGCGGCGATGGCCACCGTGATCCAGGTCAGGCCGTAGGCGCCGACCAGGGCGGCGGCCTGCGAGGGCGGCCCGCCGGCCCGCCAGGCCTCGCCCGGCAGGTTCCACGGGAAGCCCGTGAAGATGTGGCCGCGCACCCACTCCAGAAGCGCGAACGCGCCGGCGAACACCAGCACCCGCCAGGGGCCCTGGGCGCGGCTCGCCCGGTAGAGCAGCCCCGCCAGGCCGAAGAACAGCGCCAGCCCGCCGGACAGGAAGACCAGGGCGAACGGGGCCATCCAGCCGTGCAGCTCGATTTCCACCAGGAAGGCCTCGGTGATCCACCAGACGCTTATGGCGAAGTAGCCCAGCCCGCCCGCCCAGCCGCGGAAGAAGGCCGAGCGCAGCGGGCGCGCGGCGTCGGCGTGGTCCACCAGCGTCAACAGGGCGGCGAACCCGAGGAGGCCCGGCAGCACGCCGAACGGCGGATGGGCGAGGCCCGCGGCCAAGCCGGCCAGGACGCCCAGGGCGAGCACGCCCCAGCGGCTGGAGAGCAACTTGCCGAGGCGAATGGCCGTCACTCGGGCAGCTGCGGCCGGGCCGACGGCGTGATGCGGACGCGCTTGACCCGCCGGGGGTCGGCGTCGAGTACCTGCAGCTCATAGCCGCCGGGATGGGTGATGACTTCGCCGCGCTGGGGCACCCGGCCGGCGAGCGCGGTGACCAGTCCGGCGACGGTGTCGATCTCCTCCTCCAGGTCGGGCGACGCCAGGTCGGCGCCGAGCGCCGCCTCGAGATCCTCGAGCGGCGCGCGCGCGTCAGCCTCGAACACCCCGCCGGGGCGAGGGACGATGGTGACGGCGGCCGCTTCGTCGTGCTCGTCCTCGATCTCGCCGACGACGGATTCGACCAGATCCTCAAGGGTGACGAGGCCATCGGTGCCGCCGAACTCGTCGATCACCAGGGCCATGTGCTGGCGGGAGGTCTGCATGCGCAGCAGCAGGTCGGCGGCGCGCATCGAACCTGGGACGTAGAGGACGTCGCGCCTTACACGCTGCAGCACGGGCTCGTCCGCGGCGGGCCGGGCCGCGTCGCTCGCCAGCAGTCGGAAGATGTCCTTCACGTGGACCACGCCGACGGGTTCATCGAGGGTCTCGCGGAAGATCGGCATGCGCGAGTGCTCGGCCTCGACGAACCGTTCGACCACCTCGTGGAAGGGGGTGGAGAGCTCCTGGGCGATGATGTCGGCCCGGGGCGTCATCACATCCTCGACGGTCAGCGACTGGAAGGCGGCGGCCTGGTTGACGAGGTCGGCGCCGTTCGACGGCGGGTGGGAGACGGCGTCCGCTTCGCCGTCGCGATGTCTCAGCTTGCGGAACAGGGCCCGCAGCCCCCGGCTTGGCCTGGGCGTCGCGAGCCCGGAGGTACTCTGGTCGTCCTCGTCCGTCATGCTTCCCTGGCCCCGGCCGCGTAGGGATCGGGGACGCCCAGCCCTTCCAGGATGATCCGTTCGAGGCCCTCCATCTTGTCGGCCTCCTCGTCGGTCTCGTGGTCGTATCCTACTAGATGCAGCACCCCGTGCACCACGAGATGCTGCAGGTGCTGGGCCAGCGTCTTGTTCTGCTCATTCGCCTCCCGCGCGCAGACGCCGTAGGCCAGGGCGATGTCGCCGATGTGGCCTTCCGGGTTGCCGGTCGGGGACGGGAAGGACAGCACGTTGGTCGGCTTGTCCTTGCCGCGGAAGCGCTCGTTGAGGTCGCGGACCGTCTCGTCGTCGGTGAGGAAGACGACCAGGCCCAGGTCCTCGCCCATCTCAGGAGGCAGGAAGGACAGCGCCGCGTCGGCCGCCGCGAAGCCGAGCTTCTTCACCTCGGGCAGGGCGTCGAGCCAGGCGTCGTCGTCGATCTGGACTTCGATCAATCCTTGCGCCTTTGCTTGGCCGCGTCGGCCTCGTAGGCGCGGACGATCCGCTCCACCATCGGGTGGCGCACCACGTCCTCGGTGGCGAAGCGGGCGACGCCGACGCCCTTGACCCCGTCCAGCAGGCCGACCGCGTGGGCCAAGCCGGAGTCGGTTGAGTTGACCAGGTCGATCTGGGTGGGGTCGCCGGTGACCACCATCCGCGCGCCCTCGCCGATCCGGGTCAGCACCATCTTCATCTGCAGGCGGGTCGCGTTCTGGGCCTCGTCGACGATGATGTAGGCGTGGCTAAGGGTGCGGCCGCGCATGAAGGCGATGGGGGCCAGCTCGATCTCGCCCTTCTCGCGGCGGCGGCGGAACTGCTCGACGCCCATGATGTCGGTCAGGGCCTCCCAGACGGGGGCCATGTAGGGGTCGACCTTTTCGGCCAGGTCGCCGGGCAGGAAGCCCAGCCGCTCGCCGGCCTCGACCGCAGGGCGGGACACGATCAGCCGGTCGACCTCGCCGCGCATCAAGAGGCCCGCCCCATGGGCGACGGCCAGGAAGGTCTTGCCGGTGCCGGCGGGGCCCAGGCCGAACACCAGGTCGCAGCGGGCCAGGCACTCCAGGTAGCGGGCCTGGGCGGCGGTCTTGGGCGCCACCTGGCCGCGTCGGCCGGAGGGCAGGGCCGGACCCTGCTGGCCGGTGCGGGCGTTGCCGATGGCCACGCGCACGTCCGCCTCGCCGATCTCCAGACCTTGGTCGGCCCGGTCGGCGATGGCCTGCACGGCGCGCTTGGCGGCCGCCCGGGCTCGGGTGTCGCCGCTCAGCGAGACGCCGCCGCCGGGGGTTTCCACCAGCACGCCGAACGCGTCCTCGATCAGGGCGGCGTGGCGGCTCCCGGCCCCAGAGACGGCGCGCACGGCCGCGTCGGACAGGGAGATGAACTCAGGGGCGCGGCTCAAGCGGTCTCCATGATGAGTTCGCCGGCCAGGCTGTTCCTGGCCGCGCTTGCGATTTTCACAGAAACGATCTGGCCGATCAGGCGATCCGGCGCGCTGACGTGCACCGACTGCAGATAGGGGCTGCGGCCGATGAGCTGACCCGCATGGCGGCCGAGCTTCTCGAACAGCACCGGCAAGGTGCGGCCTTCCTGGGCGACATTGAAGGCGCGCTGCTGCTCGTCGAGCAGGGCCTGCAGGCGAGCCAGCCGCTCCTCCTTCACCTCGCCCGGCACCTGACCGGGCAGGGCGGCGGCTGGGGTGCCGGGGCGGCGCGAATACTTGAAGGAGAAGGCGCTGGCGTAGCCGGCGTCGCGGACGATCTGCAAGGTCTTGTCGAAATCGGCTTCGGTCTCGCCGGGGAAGCCGACGATGAAGTCGCCGGAGAGGGCGATGTCCGGCCGCGCGGCGCGGATCTTCTCCACCAGCCGCAGGTAGCTTTCGGCCGTGTGGGCGCGGTTCATCGCCCGCAGGATCCTGTCCGAGCCCGACTGCACCGGCAGGTGAAGGTAGGGCATCAGGGCCTCCACCTCGCCGTGGGCGGCGATCAGATCCTCGCCCATGTCCTTGGGGTGGCTGGTCGTATAGCGGATGCGGTCCAGGCCCGGGATCTTGGCCAGCCGCCGCACCAGGCCGGCCAGGGTCAGCCCGCCCGCGTTGTAGGCGTTGACGTTCTGGCCCAGCAGGGTGACCTCGCGCACGCCGGCCTCCGCCAGGCTGCGGGCCTCCGCCTCGATCGCCTCCGGGGTGCGGGACCACTCGGCGCCGCGGGTGTAGGGCACCACGCAGAAGGTGCAGAACTTGTCGCAGCCCTCCTGCACGGTCAGGAAGGCTGTGACGCCGGAGGCGCGCCGCTCGGTCGGCAGGGCGTCGAACTTGTCTTCGGCGGCGAAGTCGGCGGCCAGCCGCTCGCCCCGGGCGCGGTGGGCGCGGGCGATCAGTTCGGGCAGCTGGTGGTAGGCCTGGGGCCCGACCACCAGGTCCACCGCCGGCTGGCGGCGCATGATTTCCTCGCCCTCGGCCTGGGCGACGCACCCCGCCACGGCGATGGTCATGGCCGAGCCGGCCGCGGCCTTCTCCTGCTTCAGGCGCTTGATGACGCCGAGCTCGGAATAGACCTTCTCGGTCGCCTTCTCGCGGATGTGGCAGGTGTTCAGCACCACCAGGTCCGCCTTGGCCGGATCGTCCACCACGCCATAGCCCAGCGGCGCCAGCACGTCGGCCATGCGCTCGCTGTCGTAGACGTTCATCTGACAGCCGTAGGTCTTGATGTAGAGGCCCTTGGCGGGCGCGCTCTCGGACATGCCGCGGTTATGGGTGTCCTGACGCGGAGGTGCAAGCTTCCCTCCCCTTCAGGGGAGGGTGGCCCGGAGCGAAGCGACGGGACGGGTGGGGGAGTGAGGAGCTTGCAGGGTGCTGGAGGCCCCGCGGTCGTGCGGGCGGGAGACTCCCCCACGCGTCCGCTCGCGATGCTCGCGTCCACCCTCCCCTGAAGGGGAGGGAAAGAGTCACTCCTCGATCGGCACGCCGTAGAGCTCGAGCCGGTGGTCGACCAGCTTGTAGCCGAGCTTGCGGGCGATGGCCTCCTGCAGCGCCTCGATCTCGGGGTCCACGAACTCCACCACCTTGCCGGTCTTCATGTCGATCAGGTGGTCGTGGTGGGTCTCGGTCGCCTCTTCGTAGCGCGAGCGGCCGTCGCGGAAGTCGTGGCGGGCGATGATGCCGCTTTCTTCGAATAGCCGGACGGTCCGGTAGACGGTGGCGATGGAGATGTGCGGGTCCACGGCGTGGGCGCGGCGGTAGAGCTCCTCCACGTCCGGGTGGTCATGCGCTTCGGACAGCACGCGGGCGATCACCCGGCGCTGCTCGGTCATGCGCATGCCCTTTTCGGCGCAGAGCGCTTCGATACGGCCGCTCACGCTGGTCCCTCCTCAAGTTCCGCCGGCAGGATAGGGGTTCGGAGGCGTGCTGTTAAGATCGCGCCGCATCACCAGGGCGTCGGCCCGCGCGCCCCCGCCGCGGTCGTAGTAGCCGGGGCGGCGGCCGACCTCGGCGAACCCGGCCCGCTGGTAAAGGCCGATGGCGGCGGCGTTGTCGTGCGCCACCTCCAGGAACAGGGCCTCCGCGCCCGCCTCCCGGGCCAGCGCCGAAGCCGCCTCGACCAGCAGCCCGCCCAGGCCTTCGCGCCGCCGGCGGGGGTCCACCGCGAGCGTCAGAACCTCGCTCTCGCCCCCGGCGGCCCGGAACAGGATCATCGCCTGGGGCGCCTCGTCCTCGATCACCAGCGCGCCTGCCCCGGGCGTGGCGATCAGATCGGCGATCAGACCCGCGGGCCAGGGCGCCTCGAAGGCCGTGGCGTGCAGGGCCGCCAGCAGCTCGGCGTCGTCGGGCCCGGCGATGCGCAGCTTCATGCCCCCGGCAGGCGGGCGTCGGGCGCCCGCAGGTAGAGCGGTCGGGCCGCCCCGCCGGCCGTCGCCAGCCGGGCGACCGCGGCGGGATCGGCGGCCTCGGTTTCGATCACCTGCGCGCCCGGCGCGGCCGGCGCGAGCAGCGCCGCGCCGGGCCCCACCAAGGTGGGCGCGCCGGCGGCGGCCATCTCGACCACCCGGGCGAAGGCCGTCTCGACGGGCAGGACGTCAGGGGCGCTGACCGCCGCTCCGTCGGCGAAGGCCTGCAGGTAGACCTGGCCCCGCTTGGCGTCGATGGCCGCGACCACCGATCCGGCTACCGGTTGGGCGAGCGCGGCGAGCGTTCCGACGCCCGACACCGGAATTTCCAGCGCCGCGCCCAGCCCTTTGGCGAAGGCCAGCCCGACCCGGAGGCCGGTGAAGGACCCGGGGCCGATGGTGACGCCCACGCGGGAGAGGTCTGCGAACGCCACGCCCGCCTGCGCCATCACCGCCTGAACCAGAGGGGCCAGGCGTTCCTGGTGGCCGCGGGTCATCGGCTCGCTGCGGGCGGTCAGCAGCTCGCCGTCCTTTAGCACGGCGGCCGCGCAGGCGCCGAGGCAGGTGTCGATGCCCAGGACGATCACAGGCTGGGGCGCTCGAGGCGCCAGCAGCCGTCGAGCCTTCGGAAGGCGTCCTGCATCCAGTCGGCCAGCGCCGAGCCGTCGGAGCCGCGCACCTCCAACGAGGCGCGGCGGCCGTTGCGCCAGCGGGCGTCGTCGGCCCAGAGCAGATAGCTGTCCCCGTCGGCGGAGGGCCCTGCGGGCGCGCTCTTCCCGATCCCGGGCACATCCAGCCCCGGCATCGCCAGCTGCTCGAGCCGCCGGGCGGCCTCGGCGAGCTGAGGACAGCTGCGGGAATCGGTCCAGTCGACATACGCTGGCCCGCCCTGCGCCCGCACGCGGCGGGCGACCAGCACCGGCGCCGCGCCGGCCTTCGTCGCATAGATCGTCACGCCGCGGGTGTAGGCGGCCTCGGCCCGGCCGCCGTAGTGGGCGAAGGCGCCCCAGGGGCGCACGGCCCCGAACGGGGCGGACTTGATCTCCGGCCAATCGTCGTCGGCCGCGAAGGCGGGTGCGGCGAGCGCTGTGGAAAGGCCCGCCAGGACGGCCAGAAGCGTGCGCATGGAGGCGGTCAGAGCGCCTGTTCGACGCGGGTGACCTCGGGCACGTAGTGCTTGAGCATGTTCTCGACGCCGGCCTTCAGGGTGGCGCTGGAGGAGGGGCAGCCCGAGCAGGCGCCGCGCATGTTGAGCCACACCACGCCGGTGTCCGGCTCGAAACGGTTGAACAGGATGTCGCCGCCGTCCTGAGCCACCGCCGGGCGGATGCGGGTGTCGAGCAGTTCCTTGATCTCGGCCACCACCTGGGCGGTGTCGCCCTCGTAGGTGGCCTCATCGTGGCCCCCGGCGGCGCCGGCATCCTCGAACAGCGGTCCGCCGGACGTGAAGTGGTCCATGATGGCCGCCAGGATCGGCGCCTTCAGATGGGCCCAGGCCGCGCCAGGATGCTTGCCGACGGTCAGGAAGTCGGGGCCGAAGAAGACCCTCGTCACCCCTTCGATGTCGAACAGTTCGGTGGCGAGCGGCGAGGCGGCGGCCTCGTCCACATTGCGGAAATCGCGCGAGCCCTCGCCCATGACCTCACGGCCGGGCAGGAACTTCAGCACCTCGGGGTTCGGGGTGGCTTCGGTCTGGATGAACATGGGCAAGATGTGGCCCGCGCGAGGCGCGCGTGCAAGTCACCGCAGGCGCGAGCAACCTTGCGCGCCGGCGCGGGATCGCCGATCCCTGGCCCATGGCCCATCCGGTCCCCCCGCCGCCCTTGTCCGACGCGCCGCTGGCGCCGGGGCTATATATCGTGGCGACGCCGATCGGGAACCTGCGCGACATCACCCTGCGGGCGCTGGACGTGCTCAAGGGGGCCGACCTGATTCTCGCCGAGGACACCCGGGTGAGCGGCAAGCTGCTCGCCGCCTACGGAATCTCCGGCAAGCTCGAGCGCTACGACGAGCATGCCGCCGAGCGGGTGCGGCCCAAGGTGCTGGCGGCGCTGGCGCAGGGCGGACGGGTGGCGCTGGTGTCGGACGCCGGCACCCCGCTGATCTCTGATCCCGGCTACCGGCTGGTGCGCGAGGCGGTCGAGGCCGGCGCGCAGGTGTTTCCGATCCCGGGCGCCTCGGCGCTGCTGGCGGGCCTGTCGGTGGCGGGCCTGCCAACCGACCGGGTGCTTTTCGCAGGCTTCCCGCCGCCGAAGTCGGCCGGCCGCCGCAGCTTCTTCGAGGAGGTGGCGGGCGTGCGGGCGACGCTGGTGTTCTTCGAGGGCGGCTCGCGGCTGGCGGCGAGCCTCGCCGACATGGCGGCGGTGTTCGGGGCGCGCGAGGCGGTGGTCGCGCGCGAGCTGACCAAGCTCTACGAGACGGTGATCCGCGGCCCGCTGCCGGACCTGGCCGCCGACCCGGCGCTGCAGGCGCCGAAAGGCGAGATCGTGGTGCTGGTGGCGCCCGGGCGCGAGACGGCCGCCACCGCCGACGAGGCTGATTCGGCCCTCGCCGAGGCCCTGACCCGGCTGCGGCCCGCCGACGCGGCCGCCGAAGTCGCCAAGGCGCTGGGCCTGTCGCGTCGCGACCTCTACCGGCGGGCCATGGCGCTGAAGGAGGCGGAGCGATGAGCGGCGTGCGCAGCGCCCGCGGCGCGGCCGCGCGCCTGTCCGGCCGACGCGGCGAAGTGCTCGCCGCCCTGTGGCTGATGCTGAAGGGCTACCGGATCCTCGGCTTCCGCCTGCGCACGCCGCAGGGGGAGATCGACCTTCTGGCCTATCGCCGCGGGGTGCTGGCGGTGGTCGAGGTCAAGCGCCGCACCGGCCTCATCGAAGCGCTGGAGGCGGTGACGCCCCAGCAGCGCGATCGCCTGCGCCGCGCGGGCGCGGCGATCGCGGCGCGACGACCTACCCTGGCGGGTGCGTCGGTTCGCCTCGATCTTCTCGCGCTCGCTCCGGGTAAGCTCCCCAGGCATCATCCCGACGCCTGGAACGGCACGTGATACACACCACGATCAGAATGACGCGTAACGACGCCGAGACCATCCTCACCGAGGCCGGAGCGGCCTCCGACGGTGACTTCCCGCTGCTGGAGGCGGCGATCGCCTGCGCGGTGCACGAAGAGCCCGAGCGTGACCCGCAGTCGGCCCGCGACCTGGCCCAGGCCGGGGTCGATCGCCTGACCCAGCGGCTGTCCAGCGAGAGCCCGGAAGAGGCGCTGGCGGAGACCCTGTCGGGCGACCTGCGGCTGGCCGGCGACCTCTTCACCTACGAAGACCCCGACAACGCCGACGTCATCGCCGTCGCCTCTAGGCGCAAGGGCCTGCCGGTGGCGCTGGGCATCTACTACCTGCACGTCGCCCGCCGCTGTGGCCTGGTGGTCCAGGGCGTCGACTTCCCTGGCCATTTCCTGCTGCGTATCGAGACCGACGAAGGGCCGCTGGCCCTCGATCCCTTCAGCGAGGGCCGGGTGGTGCTGCCGTCCGAGCTCACCCGCCGCGCGCTGCACGCGGGCCTGACGCCCAACGTCGCCGACCGGCTCGACCGGCTGATGGCGCCGGTGCCCGACCGGGCCGTGCTGATCCGGCTGCAGAACAACATCTTCGCCCGGGCCGCGGCGGTGAAGGACTTCGCCCGCGCCGAGCGAGCCGCCCTGCGCCGCGCCCTGCTGGACCCCAAGGACCACCGCCCCTGGCTGGACGTCGCCGCCGCCCGCGAAGGGCAGGGGGCCTTGGCCGGCGCGCTGCAGGCCCTGGCGAAAGCGACCACCCTCGACGGCGGCGCGGCGCTGGCCGCCCGGGCGCAGCGCGAACGGGTTCGTCTGCGCCTGAACTAGCGCGGAGGCTCCGGGCCGCCTATGTCCTCACCTTCGCTGTGAGGAGAGCCCCATGAGCCTGAAGGTCGCCGTCCAGATGGACCCGCTGGAAGGGATCAACATCGAGGGCGATACGACCTTCCTGATGATGCTCTCGGCCCAGGCGCGCGGGCACAGCCTGTTCGTCTACACGCCCGACAAGCTGGCGCTGGAGGACGGCAAGGTCACCGCCCGCGGCCGGCCGGTGACCGTCCAGCCGGTGAAGGGGGCGCACGCGACCTTCGGCGGCGAACAGCGGGTGGACCTGGCCGACTACGACGTCGTGCTGCTGCGGCAAGACCCGCCGTTCGACATGGCCTACATCACCTCCACCCATTTCCTGGAGCGGATCCACCCGAAGACCCTCGTGGTGAACAATCCCACCGAGGTGCGCAACGCGCCGGAGAAGCTGTTCGTCACCGGCTTTCCCGGCGTGCAGCCGCCGACGCTGATCACCTCCGACACCCAGGCGATCTACGACTTCCGCGACCGGCACGGCGACATCGTGCTGAAGCCCCTGTACGGCGGCGGCGGCTCGGGGGTGGCTCGGCTGATGGCCGACGATCCCAACCTCGACGCCCTGCTCGACCTGCACGCGATGATCGGGCGCGAGCCGGTGATCGCGCAAAAGTTCCTCCCGGCCGTGGCCAAGGGGGACAAGCGGATTCTGCTGGTGGACGGCGAGCCGGTGGGGGCCATCAACCGGGTGCCGAACGCCGGGCAGATCCGCTCCAACCTGCGGGTCGGCGGCGAGGCCCGGCCCGTGGAGCTGACGGCGCGCGACAAGGAGCTGTGCGCCATCATCGGCCCGGAGCTGAAGCGCCGGGGCCTGCTGTTTGTCGGCATCGACGTGATCGGCGACTACCTCACCGAGATTAACGTCACCTCTCCCACCGGCGCCCAGCAGCTGAAGCGCTTCACCGGCGTCGACGCTGCGGAGCTCATGTGGGAACGGATTGAGGCGCTTCGGGCCGAAGGCTGAGTCCTCCCGCTCGCTTGCACCTCTAAGTTACAGAACCGTCTCATCTTCTCGGTAAGTTCGACTTTTGTTCTTGATCCGAGCCGCCGAGCGTGCTCAGGTTGTGGATAACTAAGGACTTTTCCGCTTGGGAGGTGAGATGGCGGCGCGCGTCGTCACCGTCGCGTTCGAGGGGGTCGAGGCCCGCCAGGTGGACGTCGAGGTGCAGTTCACCCGAGGCGAGCACGCCTTCGTCCTGGTCGGCCTGGGCGGGAAGGCGGTGGCCGAGAGCCGCGAGCGGGTGCGGGCGGCGTTCATGGGGCTGGGCCTGTCGCTGCCGGGCAAGCGGATCATCGCCAACCTGGCGCCGGCCGACCTGCCCAAGGAGGGCAGCCACTACGACCTGCCGATCGCCCTGGCGGTGATGGCCGGCATGGGCGTCCTGCCGCCGGACATCCTCGACGGCTGGGCGGCCATGGGCGAGCTCTCCCTCGATGGACGGATCGTCGGCGTGGCTGGGGCGCTGCCGGCGGCGGTCGCCGCTGGGGGGATGGGCCTGGGGCTGATCTGCCCGGAGGCCTGCGGGCCGGAGGCGGCCTGGGCGGGCGAGACCAAGATCCTGGCGGCGCCGTCGCTGATCGCCATCGTCAACCACTTCCGCGGCGGCCAGATCCTCGCCGCGCCGGAGCCAGGGCGGATGCGCGACGGCGACCGGGTCCCTGACCTGCGCGAAGTGAAGGGGCAGGAGAACGCCAAACGGGCGCTGGAGATCGCCGCGGCAGGCGGCCACAACATCTCCTTCGTCGGCCCGCCGGGGTCGGGCAAGTCGATGATGGCCCAGCGGCTGCCAGGTCTGCTCCCACCGCTGTCGCCGGAGGAGCTGCTGCAGACCTCGATGGTGCATTCAGTGGCGGGCCTGATCGCCAAGGGCGAGCTGACGAGGGCCCGGCCATTCCGAGCGCCCCACCACTCGGCGAGCATGGCCGCGCTCACCGGGGGCGGCCTGCGCGCCAAGCCCGGCGAAGTGTCGCTGGCCCACAACGGCGTCCTGTTCCTCGACGAGCTGCCGGAGTTCTCCGCCCAGGCGCTGGATTCCCTGCGCCAGCCGCTGGAGACCGGCGAGGTGATGGTCGCCCGGGCCAACGCCCATGTGCGCTATCCGGCCAGGTTCCAGCTGGTCGCGGCGATGAACCCCTGCCGCTGCGGCGTCGGCGGGGCGGGCAAGGGCGCCTGCGGGCGCGCGCCGCGCTGCCAGTCCGACTACCAGCACCGGGTTTCGGGGCCGCTGATGGACCGGATCGACCTGCAGATCGAGGTGCCGCCGGTCACCGCGGCGGATCTCGCCCTGCCGGCCCCCGCCGAAGGCACGGCGGAGGCGGCCGCAAGGGTGGCGGACGCCCGCGCCCTGGCCGCCGAGCGCGCCGCCACGGCCGGGAACGGCGCGGCGGTCCTGAACGCCCAGGCGGACGGCGATTGGCTGGAGGGCATCTGCGCCCTCGACCCGCCAGCCCGCGCCCTGCTCACAAGGGCCGCCGAGGCCGGCGGCCTCACCGCCCGCGGCTGGACCCGCACCCTGCGCCTGGCCCGCACCATCGCCGATCTGGAGGGCGCCGGCGCCGTGCGGCGCGTCCACGTGGCCGAGGCGCTGAGCTGATAGCCGCCCGGTGAGGCTTCCTCGAAGCGCGCCGACGCCGTCGCCGGCGCCATCAGAGGCCGGGCCCCAGGCGGAATGGACGGCCTCGCCATGAGGCCCTGGGGGGCATCAGCTGTGGGAACTCGGCCGCGAGGTGGCGCGCGACCACAGATACGTCCCGACGACTAGGGACCCGAGGACGCAATAGCTCCAGATGACCAGGGCCCAGCGATAGGCCCAGGCCCGCAGCCCCGGATCAGCGCCG
>NZ_DATAGM010000023.1:0-3960 GCF_036263695.1 Phenylobacterium sp. | reverse complement strand
GGCGGGGATCGCGGTGAAGCGCGGGGCCTCCATCGGCCAGGTGGGGTCCACCGGCTCGTCCACCGGCGCCCACCTGCACATCGAGGTGCGCCGGGACGGCCGCCCGCTGAACCCCAGCTATTTCATCGGCAAGCAGTACGCGAGCGCCGAGGACGTGCCCTACCGCCAGGCCAGCTACGTGCCGCGCCGGGTCCGCATCGCCTACGTCTCCTACATTCCCAAGAGCAAGCGCGAGCAGATGGAGGCTCGCGAGGAGGCAAAGCTGCTGGCCGCCGAGGAGGCGCGGGCCGCCAAGGAACTGGCCGACGCCGAACGCCGGGCCAAAGCCCTGGGTGAGATCGACCAGCGCCTGGCCAGCCTCACCAAGCATCCCACCGGCCAGGCCGCGCCCCTGGAACGGCTGCCGGCCATGCCGCCCAAGGTCGAGTTGGCGCCGATGGTCGACATGCCGGTCAAGAAGGCCGAGCCGGCGAGCCCGCCGGCCGCCCAGAGCGGCGCCACGCCGCCCGCTCCGGCCTCGGTCACCATCAGCACCGACGCCAATGGCCGCGTGCGGGCCACCATCGACCCGGCCGGCTGACGCGCCTGCGGCGCGATGGCGCCGCCCTGGTTCGATCTTCTAGCGGGCTATCGGCGGTGATAGGTTCCCGGCCCTTCGACCAGGGATCTCCATGGAAGCCGAAAAGTTCAAGCGCAACTACGACCGCACGCGCGGCTACCTCGACAACATGGCCAAGCTTGAGCCGCGCGCCGTGCTGAACTCGGTCTACAGCGTCCTGCCGGTCGCCTTCGACACGCCCGAGCGCCAGCAGCAGGTGCGCCGCATCTACGAGAAGGCGGCCCGGAAGCTGTCGGTCTTCGACATCAACATCGCCCGGACGTTTTCCAGGGGCCGCGGCCTGAAGGTGGCCATCTGCTGCATGCCCAAGTCCGGCTCGACCCACATCATGACGTCGATCCAGCGGATCCCGGGCGTGGAGATGCCGGTCACCTACCTGCACAAGCCCTACATGAACCCGGACTTCGTGGGCGCCATGTCGGTGGAGCACGAGATCGACGAGCTGTCCCTGCTGTTCCTGGAACTGCGGGGCGGCGATTGGATCTCCCACATGCACACCAAGTGGACGCCCTACACCGAGCAGGTGTTCAAGGCCCACAACATCAAGCCCATCGTCGTCTTCCGGAACATCTTCGACGCCATCGTCAGCATGGACGACATGCTGCGGAAGGATCAGGTCAGCGGTTTCTCGATGATCCGCGTGCCGCAGAACTACGCCGCCATTCCTGACGCGGAGCGGCTGTCGTTCCTGTGCGGCTATGTGGGCACCTGGTACCTCGACTACGTAGTCTCCTGGTCGCGCATGAGCTCGCCGCACCTGAAGCTCTACTACGAGGAGGACGTGCTCGACTTCGGACCCGCCACCATGGGCAAGCTGCGCGACTTCCTGGGCCTGAAGGCCACCGACGCCGAGATGGCCGAGGCGTTCCAGCTGACGGACGAGGTCAAGGGCCGCTCCCGCTGGAACCAGGGCGTCGCCGGGCGCGGCGAGCGCATCCCGGCCGAGGCGCGCGAGCGGCTGCGCCAGCTCAGCCGGATATACGAGAAAGAAGTCGACTTCTCGAAGGTGCTCTGAAGCCGCCTCTGGCGAACGGGACCGAGCTCGACCATATGACGAAGGTGAGCCAGACACTCGAGCGGCCCTCGGCCGCGCAACGGTCCCGCCCGAACCGGCGGGGCGAGATGATCGACATCGGCAGGCGCAGCCTGCGGATGGTCCGCGCCGGCCCCGCCGAGGCCACCCCCACCGTCATCTGCGAGCACGGCGCGTTCGGCTGCGCCGCCGATTGGGCCGAGGTCCAGCACAGGCTGGCGGCCAACGGGCTGAAAAGCCTCGCCTACGACCGCGCGGGCCTGGGCCTCTCCGATCCCGGCCCGCCGCCCAGGCACGGCGCGGCGCTGGCCGACGACCTCGAGCGCCTGCTGGAGCGGGCGGGCGAGCCTGGCCCCTACATCCTGGTCGGCCACTCGATGGGTGGGCTGATGGTGCGGATCTTCGCCTGCCGCCATCCGGAGAAGATCCTCGGCGTGGTGCTGGTGGACGCTGTGACGCCGGACGTCTGGGAGATGCGGCACGCGCCGCGCGTGCTGGGCGCCTACCATGCCGGCATGCGGATGCTGGGCCTGGGCGCCCGCGTCGGCCTCATGCGGCCGGTGGCGATGGTGTTCGGCAACCTGATCGGCCTGACCGGCGAGGCGGCGATCGAGAAGCGGCGGATCTACGGCTCGCCGGCCCATGCGCGCGGGGCGGCGCTGGAAGTCGGCCGCTGGGCCGAGATTTCCGCCTTGGCCGGCGAGAAGGACTTCGACCCCGCCCTGCCGATCGCCGTGGTGACCGCCGGCCACGAGAACCTCTGGCCGCGGCTGAAGGCGCTGCAGGTCGCCCCGGCGCTGGCCTCTCGCCACGGCTATGTGGAGCACGTCGCCCGCGCCGACCACGCCAGCCTCCTCGGCGCCCGCTTCGCCGATCCTGTCGTGCGCGGCGTGGAGCATGTTCTGAAGGCGATCAGCTAGGCTCCCGCTCAACGGCCCCGCACGCGGCCAGCAGCCGTTCCAGGCCGAGAAAGCGCGCCTGCGTTCCGTCGTCCGCCAGCACCGGGCACGCCGCTTCGTGATCCCGGACCACAAGTGGCAAGGCGCTCCGGGCGCCCGCGCGCACCGCAAGCATCGCCCGCTGCTGCTCAGTGTTCAGCCGCTTCGCCGCCCCGGCCAAAGGCCGCACCTGCGCCGAACATCGAGCAAGCATCTCATAGCGGCCGTCCCAAACGACAGTGTCACCCGGCGGGAGGGGCGTCTCCGGCAGCCCGCCGCGGCCCGCTTCGCCAGCTTCACGCATGAACCAGGCGCTCTCGCCGGCGGCCTCGATCCGCGCGCCGGCCAAGGTCGCGGTCAACGCCGCCTCGCCGAGGAGCCGAGCGGCCAGGGCCTCGACGCGCTCGCGCCGCGGCGGGCGCTCCCCGCCGCCGGCGCAGAGGCAGGCGGCTGAGAGAAAGGCGGTCGCGGCGGACGTCTCGCGCAAGGCGCGCCGGGAGATGCGCATGACGTCGCCCGTCTCCAGGACCACCGCGCGGGCCAGCGCTGCGGCGCCCTCCGGTGGCGGCTCGGGCGGGACCGCCTCGGCATGCGCCCCGGCAGCGCGGGCCCGGGCGCGAGCGAAGCGAAGGTCCAGGTTGGCGGGATCTTCGATCCAGGTCTCGCCGCGGGCCGCCAGCCAGCCGCGGATCTCCGCCCGCCCGACCGCCAGCAGCGGGCGCAGCAGGAAGACGTCCCGGCCCTCAGGCCAGACGGGGGAGGGGCCCCACTCGCGCGCCAGCGGCGTCGTCGAGCCCTCGGCGCGCATGGCCAGCGTCTCGCTGAGATCGTCCGCCGTGTGGCCGAGCAGGATCACCCGGGCGCCGGCCTCACGCGCGGCCTCCGCCAGCAGCCGGTGACGGGCCAGCCGGGCGGCGGCAGGCAGGCCGCGGGCCGGCTTCTCGCCGCGCCAGGCCAGCGCCTGGAACGCCACGCCGAGGCGGGCGGCGGTCTCGGCGCAGCGCGCGGCCCAGGCGGGGCCCTCGGGCTGCAGGCCGTGGTCGACGTGCAGCGCGATGAGCCGCCGCCCGTTGGCCAGCGCCCAGGTATGCGCGCTCAGCAGCAGGGCGAGGGAATCGCCGCCGCCGGAGAAGGCGACCGCGATCGGCGTTCGGGTGTCGGCGCGCAGTCGGCGGCCGAGCGCGGGCCAGGCGCGCGCTTCGATGTCCGCGGGATCGCCGGCGGCGGTCGTGGCCTCGCGCCCTAGGCGGCGCACTTGGCCTGGGTGCGCGCCGAGGCGGCCCGGCTCTTCACGCCGGCGGCGGCGCTCGGATAGCGGCGGGCGAGTTCGGCCAGCGTCTGGCAGGCCTGAGTGGTGCGCTTGAGAGCGA
>NZ_DATAGM010000022.1:0-11080 GCF_036263695.1 Phenylobacterium sp. | reverse complement strand
CGGAGGTGTTCTGGTCGCGGTTGCCGTCGATCGTCAGGTCGCGCACCGCGACGTTGTGGGTCGGCTGGTCGAACGGAGTGCGGACGACGCCGGTCAGGTCCTTGTTGTTGCCGCCCAGGACCATGATCGTGGAGACGCCCGGGCCGTCGCCCTGCAGGGTGACGCCGTCTTTCAGCTGGATACCGGCGTTGGTCTTGTTGAGACCGCCGTTGGCGATCCCGTAGACGCCGGGCGGCAGGTAGACGACGCCGCCGCCGGCCGCGTGGGCCGCGTCCACAGCCGCCTGAATGGCCGCACGGTCATTGGCGACGCCGTTCCCGACGGCCCCGTAATCCTTGACGTTGAAGGTCGCCATTTCGGTCACCCCAGCTCTTGCACATGCGCCAACGCGGGGGTGGTTCAGGCCCCCGAATACACTGCGGCAAACAGAGATCGGGGGGCCGGGTTGCCGAAGATCAGCGAATAATTAACGCCCTGCTAGTGGGCTTCGTCCCAGTTGGCGGCGGCGCGGGCCTCGACGACCAGCGGCACGGAAAGGGAGACCACCGGCTCCGCGGCCTTCTCCATCACCTGGCAGGCGATGCGGATCACCTCGTCAGCCTCGGCCTCGGGGGCCTCGAAGACCAGTTCGTCGTGAACCTGCAAGAGCATCCTGGCCTTCAGGCCGGCCGCCTTCAGGGCGCCCGGCATGCGGATCATCGCCCGGCGCATGACGTCGGCCGCGGCGCCCTGGATCGGGGCGTTGATCGCCGCCCGGTCGGCGAAGCTGCGCTCGGCCTGGCTCTTTCCGCGCGCGGCGGGGATGTGGACCTTGCGGCCGAAGATGGTGGTCACGAACCCCTCGGCCCGCACCTGCCGCTGCTGGCGGTCCATGTAGGTGCGAATGCCGGGGAAGCGCTCGAAGTAGGTCTTGATGTAGGCCCCGGCCTCTTCCCGCGGGATGCTGAGCTGATTGGCCAGGCCGAAGGCCGAGATGCCGTAGACGATGCCGAAGTTGATCGCCTTGGCCCGCCGCCGGGTCTCCGAGGGCATCCCCTCCACCGGCACCCCGAACATCTCCGAGGCGGTCATCGCATGGATGTCCAGGCCCTCCTTGAAGGCCGTCTTCAGCTGCGGGATGTCGCCGATGTGGGCCAGGAGGCGAAGCTCGATCTGGCTGTAGTCGGCGCTGATCAGCACATTCCCCGGTTCGGCGATGAACGCGCGGCGGATCTTGCGGCCCTCCTCCGTGCGGATCGGGATGTTCTGCAGGTTGGGGTCGGTAGAGGCGAGGCGCCCGGTGCTGGCCGCCGCCAGCTGGAACGAGGTGTGGACCCGGCCGGTGGTCGGCGAGATCGCCTCGACCAGGGCGTCAGTGTAGGTGCCCTTCAGCTTGGAGAGCTGGCGCCAGTCGAGCAGCACCCGCGGCAGCTCATGGCCCTGGGCCGCCAGGTCCTCCAGCATCGAGGCGTCCGTGGACATCGCCCCTGTGGCGGTCGTCCGTCCCGAGGCCAGGCCCATCTCCTTGAACAGGATGTCGCCGATCTGCTTGGGGCTGCCCAGGTTGAACGGCCGCCCGGCCAGCCGGTGGGCCTCGGCCTCCAGCTCGGCCATCCTCACCGAGAAGTCGTTGGAGAGCTTGCGCAGCTGCTCCGGATCGACCTTGACCCCGGCCAGCTCCATGTCGACCAGCACCCTGGGCATCGGCCGCTCGAGGGTCTCGTAGACGGTCAGCAGGCCCTCGGCTGCGAGCCTCGGCCGCAGGTGTTCGTAGAGCCGCAGGGTGACGTCGGCGTCCTCGGCCGCGTAGCAGGTCGCCGCCGACAGCTCGACATGCTTGAAGCTCTTCTGGGTCTTGCCGGTCCCGGCCACCTTCTTGAAGCTGATCGGCTCGTGCTCCAGCCACTGCTTGGAGAGCTCGTCCATGCCGTGGCTTTTCCGCAGCCCCCCCTCCAGGGCGAAGCTGACCAGCATGGTGTCGTCGACCGGGGCGACGTCGATGCCGTGGCGGAGAAGGACCGCCAGGTCGTACTTGGCGTTCTGCGCCACCTTCAGGACGCTCGGGTCCTCCAGCAGCGGCTTGAGGTGGGCGATCACCTCCTCGCAGGGGATCTGGACCAGGTCCTCCTTGCGCTCGAACTCCAGCCCGCCGTCGCCCTCGTGCTCGTGGCCGACGGGGATGTAGCAGGCCTCGCCGGGCGCCACCGCCAGCGAAATCCCGCACAACGAGGCGCTGGCCGACGACAGGGCGTCGGTCTCGGTGTCAAAGGCGACGATCCCGACCTCGCGGGCCCGGGCGATCCAGGCCTCCAGCGTGGGGATGTCGCGCACGCACTGATAGGCCTCGACGTTGATCGGGCCGTGCTGGGGCCTGGCCGGCGCGCGCATTTCCGGCGCGGGCGAGGGCGCCCGGGCCTCGGCGCCGCCGCCGAAGCCTTCGGCGACCCGCCGGGCGAGCGTCCGGAATTCCATTCGCTCCAGGAACTCGGCCAGCGGCGGGCCGGGGTCCTCGACCGCCAGATCGTCGATAGGGGCGGGCAGCGGGGTGTCGCAGTCCAGCTTCACCAGCTCGCGGGACAGCCGGATCTGGTCGGCGAAGGCGATCAGCGTCTCGCGCCGCTTCGGCTGCTTGATCTCGCCGGCCCGGGCCAGCAGCGTGTCGAGGTCGCCGTACTCCTGGATCAGCTGGGCGGCGGTCTTGATGCCGATGCCCGGCGCGCCCGGCACGTTGTCGACGGAATCTCCGCACAGGGCCTGGACGTCGACGACCTTCTCCGGGGGCACCCCGAACTTCTCGACCACCTGCTCGGGGCCGATCTTCACGTTCTTCATGGTGTCGAGCATGGAGACGTTGGGCCCGACCAGCTGCATCAGGTCCTTGTCGGAGGAGACGATCACCACCTCGCCGCCGCCGTCCCGCACCTTGCAGGCGTAGGCGGCGATCAGGTCGTCGGCCTCGTAGCCGGGCAGCTCCAGGCAGGGCACCCCGAACGCCTTGGTGGCCTCGCGCACCAGAGGGAACTGCGGGACCAGGTCCTCGGGGGCTGGCGGGCGGTGGGCCTTGTACTGGTCGTAGAGGTCGTTGCGGAACGTCTTCTCGGAGTGGTCGAACACCACCGCCAGGTGGGTGGGGGCGTCGGCCTCCTTGCGCATGTCGACCAGCAGCTTCCACAGCATGTTGCAGAAGCCGGCGACCGCGCCGACCGGCAGGCCGTCGCTCTTGCGCGTCAGCGGCGGCAGGGCGTGATAGGCGCGGAAGATGTAGCCCGAGCCGTCGACGAGGTAGAGCCGGACCTTTGGGCCGTCCTGCGTCGGATCGCGGGGGATCTCGGCGAGGATTTCGGGGGCGGGATCGAGGACGTCGCTCATGGCGGCAACATAGGGCGCACGCGCCGCCGGGTCACCCTGAGGCCCCCTTTGCTGCGGTGCAAAATTTTAACCACTTCGACTCACCCGCCCTTAACCGAGGCGGCGGCATTACGGCGCGCATTGAAGCGTACCCATTTCGCCAAGGCCCATCTCGCGGCTGCGGCGCCGTCAAATTCCAGAAGGGGATAGACCCATGAACAAGCTCATCGCCGCCGCCGCCCTCGCCGCCACTTTCGTCACCGCTCCGGCCTTCGCTCAGGAGATCCGCATTCCGGTCGCCGGCAAGTCGCAGGAGCAGCTGCAGACCGAAGTGACCTACGCCGCCCGCAGCGTGTGCGTGAAGGAAGTCCAGGACGAGAGCTTCCGCCTCTACGCCTTCAGCCGCTGCATGAAGGAAACCCTGGAGAGCATGGAGCCCCAGCTGCAGCGCCTCGCGCAGCGCTAAGCTCAACAGACTCCCGACGGAAAGGGCCGGCGCTCACCCGAGCGCCGGCCCTTTTTGTTTCTCTCCATCAGGAGCATGCTGCGACGCAGCGCCGCATCCCCGCCCTAACCTTAGTGCCCGTGCGGACCCTCGTAGACGCCGGGCGCCAGCCGCTCGTCTTCCGGTCCCTCGCCGGCGTCGTCCGCCAGCACGAACCTGCGGTCGCAGTAGGGGCATTCGACAAACCGCGCCTCGCCCATCTCCAGCCACACCCGCGGATGGCCCAGCGCCCCGCCGACCCCATCGCAGGCCACGCGCCCCGAGCGCACGGCGATCACCTCCGGGGGCGGCAGGTCGGGCGTCAGCGCCGGCCGCTGCGGGGCCGGCTCGGGCCGCTTCTGCGCCTCGGATCCCAGGTTGCGTACGCGTCGAGCCATCGAGCCATCTTCCTCATCGCGGCCGGCGAGCTTGGCGCCCCGGCCGGGCGCGCCTAGGTATCTGAGCGCGGCTTTCGCCGTCAATTCGCGCAAAGGCCTCATGGACCTACCCGATTTCGCCATCCAGGCCGAGGGCCTCATCAAGACCTACCCGGCGACCAAGACCTCGCCGGAGATGCGGGCGCTGAAGGGCGTGGACCTGAAGATCCCCCGCGGCTCGATCTTCGGCCTGCTGGGCCCCAACGGCGCCGGCAAGTCGACCTTCATCAACATCCTGGCCGGCCTGTGCCGCAAATCGAGCGGCACGGTGCGCATCTGGGGCCGCGACATCGACGAACGGCCGAGGGACGCGCGCGCCGCCATCGGGGTGGTCCCCCAGGAGATCGCCGCCGACCCCTTCTTCACGCCCAAGGAGAGCCTGGAGGTCCAGGCCGGCATGTACGGCGTCCCGCCGAAGGAGCGCCGGACCGACGAGCTGCTGGCCGCCCTCGGCCTCGCCGACAAGGCCCAGGCCTATGTGCGCCAACTGTCAGGCGGCATGAAGCGGCGGCTGATGGTGGCCAAGGCCATGGTCCACAACCCGCCGGTGCTGATCCTCGATGAGCCCACCGCCGGCGTCGACGTCGAACTGCGGCGCCAGCTCTGGGCCTATGTGCTGGAGCTGAACCGCAAGGGGGTGACCATCGTGCTCACCACCCACTACCTGGAAGAGGCCCAGGAGCTCTGCGACCAGATCGCCATCATCAGCCGCGGCCTGGTGGTCGCCAACGAGCCGACCACGACGCTGCTCTCGCGCCTCGACACCCGCCATGTGATCGTGACGCCGCTGGAGCCGGTGGAGCGCGCGCCCGAACTGGCCGGATTCCAGACCGCGCTGCGCCCCTCCGGCGGCTTCTCGGTGAGCTACAAAACCGGCGAGTCCAGCGTCGAACAGGTGTTGGCCGCCATCCGCGCCTCGGGCCTGCACATCAAGGATATCGCCACCGAGGATCCGGACCTTGAGGACGTGTTCCTCGCCCTCACCTACCAGGCCGACGAAGCGGCCGGGATCTGACCCTCGCCGCGGCGTTTGCGGCGGCCGCCCCTTTCGGCTATGTCACCGGTCCGCTGAAGACGCACCCGTAGCTCAGCTGGATAGAGCGTTGCCCTCCGAAGGCAAAGGTCACACGTTCGAATCGTGTCGGGTGCGCCAGCGGGGTTTTGTCTCACATCGTCGGGCCAGGGCTCCGCGCGCGGTTTGCGCGAGGCGCCGTCGCGCATAGCCGCGCTGCGCCGCTGCTCCGGGTCGGAGCAACATCGCAGCCGGTGCGTTGGAGCGCCATGAGGCGAGACCAATGAGAGTGCGCGTCTGGATTCAGGGGTTGGATGGCCCTTCCCACGATTTCGAACTCCTGAGCGCGCCCCGTGTCGGCGAACGGATCAGCGTCGCGGTCGCCGGGCAGACAGAAGATGGCATTGTCACCACCGTCACCTGGCAGCTGCAGGCGATCGAGCGGTCGGGGTCAGACCTGTCCATCGAGGCGGAGCCGACGGGGTCGGTCAGCCTTGTCCACGTGATCTGCAGGCCAATGGGGGAAGCTGCGAGGCAGGCGCAGGCCTACACTGAGATGGAGCAGGGCTCCGACGCGGCGCACTAGTTCCAGTCGCCCAATCCGCGTTCCCGGCAGCTTGGGCCGAGCTACTGGACCAGTGAGCGCGATGCGTCCGAAAAAGAGATAGCGACCGTCACGCCGGCGTCGCCCTGGATGTCGATGCGCCCGCCGATCTGTTTCACCAGCGCTCGGATCAGACCGTAGCCCAAGGACCCCTCGCGGAAGTCATTCATGCCGATGCCGTTGTCCCGCACGACGAGCTCAACCTGCCCCGGGCCGCTGCGGCGCGCCTGAACGATCACAGTCCCAGAGCGGCCTTTCGGGAACGCGTATTTCACGGCGTTAGTGATGAGTTCCGTCAACACGATACCGATGGGGAACGCCACGTCAGCGTCCACCAGGATATCCTCCTCGGCCTTCGCCCGAAGCACGATCCGGGAGCCTCCTGTCAGCGGTCTCAGCGCTTCGCAAAGTTCGGCGGTGTAGGTGGCGAGATCGACCCTCTGCGATGACTCCGAGCGGCTGAGCAGGTCGTGCACGCGAGCCATTGCTGCCAGCCGGTCAGCCGACTCCGAAAACAGGGCGTTGATCCCGGCATCGGCCTGGCGCCTGCCCTGCAGCAACAGAAGCGACGCCGCCACCGCCAAGCTGTTCTTGGCGCGGTGGTTCACCTCGACCAGGAGCATCTCGCGCTCCTTGGCCGCCTCCGCCAAGCCGGCGATCGCCGCCTCCAGCTCCTCCGTACGCGCCGCCACTCGCTGCTCCAGCTCCTTAGTCAGCTCCCGAAGCTGGTCTTCAGCGTCGTGCCGGCGGCTGATGTCGAGATAGGACAGGAAGTGATTGCAGACGCCGCCCTGTCCGTCGGTCAGGGCGGTGGCGAACAGCATGGCGTGGAACGGGCTGCCGTCCTTGCGGTACTGCAGGATCTCGAGGGTCGCGTCGCGGCCGGCGTCCATCGCCGCCTCGTACTCGGCGATCGCGGCGGGCTCGGTCCCTGTGCCGTTCACGAAGTGCGGCCCCTGCCCCAGCAACTCGTCCATGGTGTAGCCGGACAGGTTCAGAAAGGCCGGATTGGCGAAGGTGATCGGATTGCCGGGCAGCTTCGGGTCAGTGACGAGCATGGGCATGCGAGTGACCCGCACCGCCTCGACGAAGATGCCGCCCCTCTGCCGGATGTTCTCGTGATCCGCCTCAGCCGCGGTTCGAGCCGCCGTGCCTTCCAGCAGATGTTCGTACTCGTTCATTGCACCCCCCAGGCGTCGGTTCGCGGCTTGTTGATGAGGGTCGCGAGCGCGACGACCACCTGGGCCGGCGCGAACGGCTTGGGGATCACCATGCTGCTGGGCACACCCTGCGCTGGCCAATCATGCTCGCTGTCGCCGGTCACGTACAGGATGGGCAAGGTCGGGCAGAGTTGCCGCGCCCGCCGAGCGACGTCCCAGCCTGTGCGCTGGGAGCGCAGGTTCACATCAGTGATGACTCCGGCGAAGTCGCGGGCAGCTCTCGCTTCCAGCGCAGCCAGCGCCTCTTCGTCGGTGCCCGCGAGAACAACGCTGAAGCCGCCGTCCTCCAGCGCGCTCCGCAACAGGTCCTGGATAAGTGGTTCGTCGTCCACCAGTAGCACCACTGGCGTACGCAGTGGCTGAGGTTCCGTCATCTTGGCGCACGCCCGCCTTCGGCGCATTGAAGGTCGTCTGCGGGGACACCCAGCAGCTTCGCCAAGCTCGCGGGAAGATGCCCGACGCTCTTGCTGCAAAGCCGAAGCCTGTTCTCGGAAAGCCGTACTCATCAACCTCGTGGGATCGAGGCGAGTGCGGCTGAGGCGGGCTCGTCAACCTTCGGTGAGCCCACCTATAAGATCTAACCCCCTGATAGAGGCGTCGTTCCACGGGTTGTCAGGCTCGATCGGGGTTTCAGCCTTCCAGTTCGCTCAGCGCCCGGGGAATCTCATCCAGCAGCTCGCGCGCCAGGAAGCCGACGGGTCCGATCCGGGTGGCCAGTCGTCTCCCGCACTCCCCATGCAGGAACGACCCCCAAGCCGCCGCCTGGGCGGGCGACGCGCCGCGGGCGAGCAGGCCGCCGATGATCCCGGCGAGGACGTCGCCGGAGCCGGAGGTGGCCAGGCCGGGACAGGCGCCAACGTTCCGCCAGGCTTGCCCGTCCGGCGAGACGATGAAGGTCTCGGGGCCCTTCAGCGCGACCACGGCCTTGAGCCTGGCGGCGAGCTCGCGGGCCGCCGGCAGGGGATCGGCCGCAATGTCCGTCTTCTTGCGGCCGAGGAGGCCGGCCATTTCGCCGGCATGGGGCGTGAGCACCAGCCGGCCGTGACCGTCGGTGGCGCGATGCGGGGCATCGGCGAGCGCGGGCATGGCGGCGGCGTCGATGACCATCGGCGGCCCCTCGGGCGAGAGCAGCCGCAGGGCAAGCTCGCCGGCTGAGGCGGCGTCCAGCAGGCCCGGGCCGATCACCACCGCGTTGCAGCGCGACACCGCCTGTTCGAGCCCGTCGGCGGCCTCGGGCGCGAGCTCGCCCCCGGCGGTCTCCGGCAGCCCGTGAACCAAGGCCTCAGGGGTGGCGACCGCCAGCTGAACGGCGAAGGAAGCCGGCGCCGCGATCTGCAACTTGCCGGCGCCGGTGCGCAGGGCCGCCACGCCCGCCAGCAGGACGGCGCCGGCGACCTGCGCGCCGCCGCCGGCCACCAGCACGCGCCCTCGGCTCTCCTTGTCCGCATCGTCCGTGACCTTGGGCAGCGGCCAGCGGCGCAAGGTCTCGGGCGTCAGCTCCGCCACGCTCATTTCGGAGCGACCGCCACGTCCGGCTCGCGGGTGACCTCGGCGCCTTCGCGTTCGAGCGGCGCCGTGAAGTTGTAGCGGTGCAGCCGCAGGCAGCCGTTCAGTCCGCCGGCGGGGTCGAACCGATACTCGGTGACCCCGCAGTTGGCGACGTCGCCCGCCCGATCGATCGCCAGGATCTCGTCCTCCGTCAGCTCCTCCAGCAGGTAACGTAGGCAGAGCACCACCACCTGGTGAGAGACGATCAGCACCCGCTGGCCGGCGTGGTGCAGCGACAGGGTGTCGAGCGCGCTGCGCAGGCGCAGGATCACGTCGCACCAGCTCTCCCCGCCCGGCGGGCGGTGATAGAATTTGCCCAACAGGCGCCGGAACTCGGCCTGGTCAGGAAATTGAGCCTCGATCCCGGCGCGCGTCAGCCGGTCGAGGATGCCGAACTCCTTCTCCCGCAGCCGCTCGTCGGGGACCGGCCGGTTCGCATCGGGCGAGAACCCGCCGCAGTCGCGGATGATGTCGGCGGTGCGCCGGGCGCGGATATAGGGCGAGGTCAGCACCACCTCCGGCCGCTCCAGCTCGGGCATGCTGGCGAACCAGTGGCCGAGCGCGCAGGCCTGCTCTTCACCTTTGGGAGAGAGTGGGACATCCACGTCACGTTGGGCGATGTCGATCCTGGGCAGGCGCCCAGCCTCGGCCAGCTCGCGGGCGACGTTGCCGGCGCTCTGGCCGTGCCGCACGATCCACAGTCGCTCCGGCCATCTCTGCGCCATCCTTCAACCTTCGCAGTGTTCGGGTCCAGCTCACCTGAACGCTCGGCTCGGCCCTGCGCTCCCGATCCTCCCACCGGCAACCTGCGCCGCCTCCAGGCTTTACCGTTGCGATGGACGGATCAGCCAATCTTCAGGACCTGGACCTGCCCCTTCGCGAGTTGCTCGCCGAGCTCGAACGCCGCGGCTACCACTTCATCACCCCGACGCCAGCCACCCACGAGCGCAATCTCGCCAGGCGCAGCCAGGCTGCTCCAGGCGATCTGCGGGACGTCTTCGGATGGAGCCGGCCGTTCCAACGATCCAATGTTCCCGACACCCTGGTGGAGGCGCTGGAGCGCTCCGGGATGCTGCTCCGCCAGGGTGACCGGCTGAAGAGCGCCGTGCGGGTGTCGCGCGTGAAGGGGCGGCTGTTTCTGCACTCCGCCTTTCCCACCGACGCGGAGGACGCCGTCTTCCTCGGTCCCGACAGCTACCGGTTCGCCGACTTCATCGAGCGCGAGCTGCCGAAAGCGGCGAGGCGGATCGTCGACGTCGGCGGGGGCGGCGGCGTAGGGGCCATCGTCGCCTCGGGCCTGGCGCCCGGGGCCGACCTCACGATCACCGACATCAACCCGACGGCCCTGCGCCTGGCCCGGATCAACGCCGCCCACGCGGGCGTCAGCCTCGCCGCGTTGCAGACCAGCGGCCTTGAGAACGTCCCAACCGGGATGGATGTGGTGCTGGCCAACCCGCCCTACATGGCGGCCGGCGGACAGGCCTACCGCGAAGGCGGCGATCTGCACGGCGGCGAGCTGTCAGTGGAATGGGCGGACGCCGCCCTGGGCAAGCTCGCCCCTGGCGGAAGGCTGCTCCTCTACACCGGAAGCGCCATCCTTGCGGGCGGGCGGGACCAGCTACGGGCGGCCCTCGAGCGCACCGCCGCGGCGCGAGGGAGCACGCTCGACTACCGCGAGATCGACCCGGACGTGTTCGGCGAAGACCTGGAGACCGAGCCTTATCGCGACGTCGAGCGGATCGCCGTGGTCACGGCCGTGATGACCCGCGGCGCCTGACCCCCTACCTCACCTTCAGCGCCAGGATCACCAGCAGCGCCGACACCCCCAGGTGCACGAGCATGAAGCGCACCAGCACCTGGCTGTTGGACCAGCCAAGCTCTTTTCGGCAGTGGTCGTGGAGGGGGAAGCGGACGCCGGAGAGGATCTTCAGGCCGAAGAAGCGCATCAGCGCGACCTTCATCAGGCCGGTGGCGCCGTTCAAGAGCAGCATGGAGCCGACCAGCACCAGGAACAGCGGGTTGTTGGTGGCCACCACCAGCATCCCGATCATCAGCCCGATGGGCCGCGAGCCCGCATCGCCCATCAGCACCAGGCTCGGCGGGGCGTTGTACCAGAGGTAGCCGGCGATGCAGCCGACCATCAGGAAGGCCATGATCGCCCAGCTGGCGCCCTCGGGGTTGAAGGGCACCTGCAGGTGGCCGGCCACCACCTCGTTGCCCAAAACCGCGTAGAGCAGGCCGCCCAACAGCATGATGGCCGTGCCGGTCAGGCTGCCGGAGACCGCGTCCACCCCGTCCGAGCAGTTGGTGGCGTTGATCGCCAGCCAGATCACCCCGCTGGCCAGGGGCGTGGCGATCCACGGCGAGAGGACGATGGCGTCCTTCCATCCTGGCAGCCACAGGGTCGCCGGCTGCATGCCGTAGATCACCAGCGCCGCGCCGATGGCG
>NZ_DATAGM010000021.1:0-8437 GCF_036263695.1 Phenylobacterium sp. | reverse complement strand
TCCCACGGATGGGTGGGGGCGAAGGCGCTCTTGGCGATGTATTCGCGGATCGCCGGCGGCCCCAGGGTGTGGACCAGGCCCAGCAGGCTATAGGCCTTGTCGCCCACGGACATACGCCGCAGCCAGGCCATGTCGGCCAGCTCGGCCTTGCCGCGGACCATCGCGCCGGCCGCGGCGGCCGTGCGCTGGTCCATGATGGTGGAGGTGTTGAAGTGGGTCTTGGACGGGCGGCCGTCCAGCAACGCCGCCCGCACCCGGGCCGGCTCGACCTTGGCGTTGGCGAGCACGTCGATCTGGTCGAAGCCGCCGTGCTGGGCCAGCGCCCGCCACAGGCCCATGTTGGCGACGTCCTTGCCGAACGGGTTCTTCCCCAGGCCCAGGACGGCCGACGGGTTGTAGATGGCCAGACGAGAGGGCGCCAAGGATCGCAATCCGCTGCTGCAGTGGGGCCCAGCCCCATAGCAACGGGGCGGAGGGATAGCTAGCGGACGAAACTGTAGGCGCCGCCCTTCTCAAGCGCGGCGCGGTAGGCCGGCCGGCCCTGCAGCCGCTTCAGCCAGGCCTCGAGGTTGGGGTAGCTCGGCAGCTTGCCGAACGCGCCCGCCACCTCGGCGATGAAACTCATCTGGATGTCGGCGCCGGTGAGCTCGGCGCCCAGCAGGAAGTCTTGTCCGGCCAGCGCCTGTTCGACGTAGCCGAGGTGATTGGCGATCTCGCTCTCGATGCGCGGGTGCAGCGGCTGGCCCGCCTCCCCCAGCCGCATGACGTACATGAACAGCATCAGCGGCAGCATGGCCGAGCCTTCCGCGTAGTGCAGCCACTGGACGTAACGGTCGTAGTCGGGACCCGCCGGATCCGGCTGCAGGCGGCCTGCGCCGTGGCGGCGGATCAGGTAGTCGACGATGGCCCCGGACTCATGGACCGTCCGATCTCCGTCGCTGATGACCGGTGACTTGCCCAGCGGATGCACCGCCTTCAGTTCGGCGGGCGCCAGGCGGGTCGCCGGATCGCGCGCGTAGCGTTTGATCTCGTAGTCCAGCCCAAGCTCTTCCAGCAGCCACAGGATGCGCTGCGAGCGGGAGTCGTTCAGGTGGTGGACGATGATCATGCCGGGCCTCCTCTTTCACTTACACCGTAAGCGCCTCGACTGACGCTGCGCAAGGCTGGCCAACTATCGGTATGAACGACGTCCCGAACCGCTACGGCGGAACCCTCCCCGACCACCTGGGCCTGACGGTTGATCAGGCCGGTCCCGGCCGCTGCGTCGGCCGTTTCACGGTCCAGCAGCATCACATGGCGCCGAACGGCTTCCTGCACGCGGCGAGCGTCGTCGCCCTGGCGGATTCCTGCTGCGGGCTCGGCTGCGTCGCCAACCTGCCGGAGGGGGCGAGCAGCTTCACCACAGTAGAGCTGAAGTCGAACTTCCTGGGCACCGCGCGCGCGGGCGAGGTCGTCTGCGAGGCGCGCCTCATCCACGGCGGGCGGACCACTCAGGTCTGGGATGCGGAGGTGAACGACGCGGCGGGCAAGCTGATGGCCCTGTTCCGCTGCACCCAGATGATCCTCTACCCGAGGGCTTAGGGGGTCAGATCAGGCCGCTGACCTGGGTGCGCGGAACGAAGCCGTTGGCCAGCAGGCCGATCTGCTCGTCCATGCAGCGGCTCATGGCCTCGGCGTCGGCGTCGTTCCAGGCGGCTAGCCGGTAAGTCCAGGCATAGGCGGCCAGCAGCATCTCGACGATCACCTCGGGGTCGATGGCGGGATTGACGTCGCCGGCGGCGACGCCGCGGGCCAGGCACTGGCGGATCACCTGCTTCAGATGCTCGTTGCGGCCGAAGGGGCTGGCCGTCGCGCCGGGGCGCCAGTCGTAGGCGGCGGCGATGTGAGCCAGGAACAGCCGTTTGCGGCGGGTCTCGAAGGCGAAGAACAGGGCGAACAGCGACCGCAGCCGGTCGGCGGTGGAGCCGCGGAGCCGCCCATTCACCCGGTCCAGCTCCTCGTAGAGCTCGTCTAGCCGCTCGCCCATCACCTCGGACAGGATGTCGAGCTTGCTGGGGAAGCTGGTGAAGACGCTGCCGACGGAGACGCCGGCCCTCCGGGCGATCGCCCGCACGGTGGTCTCCTCGTAGCCCTCGGCCTCGAAGAGATCGCGCGCGGCCTCCAGCACGCGGCGGCGCGTCGCTTCCTTCTTGTCGCTGCGAACGCTCAAAGCCCCTCCCTGCCTGGCGCTCAAGTCCTAGTGCGGCCTTCAGAGCGCGTTCCGGCCGCGGCGGCCGGAACGCGCCCGAAGAGCCGCTTTCGTCAGCCGCGCTTGGCGCCCGCGAGCAGGATGCGGATCTGGTCCTTGGCGCGCGCCTGAAGCGCCTCCAGGCTCCAGCCTCCGAAGATCGCCTGCGGATAGTTCGACAGGTAGATGTCGAACAGCATCTGGCTGCGCAGCTTGATGTCAGCTTCCTGGCTCAGCTCGCCGCGCTCGACAGCGGCGGTCAGCTGGTCAGCGAAGATCTCAACCATCTTCTGCACGGCCGCAAAGCTGCGGACGGCCTTGCCTTCGACCGGCGACCAGGAGATCGAGAACATCGCCCGGGCGAGCGGCAGCTGGCCCTTGTAGAAGGCGTAGCCGGCCGTGAAGACGCGCAGCAGGGCGTCTTCCACCCCGCGGCCCTTCTGGGCGGCCTCGCTCATCTCCTGAACCAGATTGTCGAGATCGTTGATCATGATCTCGCGGAACAGGTCCGACTTGTCGGTGAAGTTGGCGAACACCGCGCCCGTGGACATGCCCGCCGCGGCGGCGATGTCACGGATGGTGGCGCCTTCGTAGCCCTGCTCGCTGAACAGCCGCCGGGCGGCGGCCAGAACCTTGGCGCGGGTCTGCTGCTTGGCGATGGCCCGGCGGGTGAGGCCCTTGACCTTGGTTTCGCCGATCGGGTTCGCGACGTGCTTCATTGGGCGGTCTCCGGAAATTGGCGGCCGCCGACCGGCGACGCTAGAGCTTGAAATGACATGGGTATCGACATCCTCTCGTCCGCCGTCGAGCGCCCTCGGCGACGTTCGGTGATCATGTTCAGGTAACCCGTGATGCGATCACGGTTGACTGCGCCATACCCGATACACACAAGCTTGGCCGTGTGTCTCATCGCCGCAACAGCCGATGTCCCGTGCGCTTCCCCCTAAATTGAGGTCGTTTTCTGGCATACCGGGGTATCAAATCCGATTCGGTGAGCGCGCTCAACAAAAAATTTGCTCTAAAACCAACATGACGGCCTGCGCAGCTCGCTCGCGGCGCGACTGATGCTGGCGGCTGTGGCGGGCCTGCGGTCGAGCGCCTAGATTGCGACGATGGACCGGATATTCGACTTCCTGATCCCCGCGGCCCTGCTGGCGGTGGGCACGACCCTAGCGGTGGGAATCTACGCCCTGTTCCGCGGCGGAGACTTCGGCCGGTCGTACTCGAACAAACTGATGCGCCTGCGCGTCGTGATGCAGGCGGTGGCGATCGCGGTGCTGGTCGCCGCGCTGCTCTGGCGCGAGCGGGGCCTCTAGTGGTCACCCTCAACCGCATCTACACGCGCACGGGAGACGGCGGGCGCACCCGGCTGGCCACCGGGGAAATGGTCAGCAAGACCGCACTACGGGTGGAGGCCTATGGCGCCGTCGACGAGACCAATGCGGCGCTCGGCCTGGCCCGTCTGCACACCGGGTCCGATGGCGCGCTCGATCCAGTGCTGGCCCGGGTGCAGAACGAGCTGTTCGACCTCGGCGCCGACCTGGCGACGCCGGAGCGCCCGGGCGAGGCCCCCGGCAGCGTCCTGCGCATTCTCGACAGCCAGGTCGAGCGGCTGGAGCGGGAGATCGACGAGTTGAACGGCCCCCTGCCCCCGCTCGCTTCCTTCGTATTGCCGGGCGGGACCGCGGCCGCCGCCGCCCTGCACCTGGCGCGCACCGTCTGCCGCCGGGCCGAGCGCCAGGCGGTCGCGTTGCAGGAGGCCGGCGAAGCCGTCAGCCCGGCGGCGCTGAAATACCTCAACCGCCTCTCGGACCTGCTGTTCGTCGCCGCCCGCTGGGCCAACGACCGCGGCGCATCGGAAGTGTTCTGGAGGTCCGGGGCGACCCGCTAGGGCTGCGACGGCGCCTGGGCCTGAGCCGGGGCCGGGCGACCCATCGCGGCGCGGGCGGCGGCCTCGGCCTGCTTGTCCTGGATGGTGCGTCCGGTGATGTCGGAGATCAGCACCGGCGTGGCGCACACCCGGTGCTTGGCGTCCCACCACTTGCGGGACTTTTCACAGGCCTCCGCCGGGTTGGCCCACATCACCTGATAGACGATCGAGCCGACGCTCCCGACGGCGAAGATCACGAGGAAGGCGGCCATCAGTCGGGCGATGTTTCGGTTCATAGGATGCGATCTAATCGTCCTTGGCGCGGGCGCCTAGATGTCACGGGCGCGCGGTCAAACCTGCGCCGCACGTCTTGCATCTCGCGCTGAAACCGTTATGCCCGCGGCCACCATTTCTTTCCGCGATCTAATTTGAGGCGCTAGCAACCCATGAAGGTGTTGGTCCCGGTCAAGCGGGTTATCGATTACAACGTCAAGCCGAGGGTGAAGCCCGACAATTCGGGCGTCGACCTGGCCAATGTGAAGATGTCCATGAACCCCTTCTGCGAGATCGCCGTCGAGGAGGCGGTGCGTCTGAAGGAGAAGGGAGTCGCGACCGAGGTCGTCGCCGTCTCGATCGGGCCGGCCCAGGCGCAGGAAACCCTGCGGACTGCGCTGGCCATGGGCGCCGACCGGGCGATCCTGGTGCAGACCGACGCCAACCTCGAGCCGCTGGCGGTGGCCAAGGCGCTCAAGGGCGTGATCGCGGAAGAGAACCCGCAGATCGTCATCCTTGGCAAGCAGGCCATCGACGACGACAGCAACGCCACCGGCCAGATGCTGGCCGCGCTGATGGACTGGCCGCAGGCGACCTTCGCCTCGAAAGTCGAAGCCAGCGGCGACAAGGTCAGCGTCACTCGCGAAGTGGACGGCGGCCTGCAGACCCTCGAACTGGCCCTGCCGGCGATCATCACCGCCGACCTGCGCCTCAACGAGCCGCGCTACGCCAGCCTGCCGAACATCATGAAGGCCAAGAAGAAGCCGCTCGATGTGAAGGAACTGGCGGCCTATGGCGTGGATCCCACCCCGCGGCTCAAGGTGCTGAAGGTCACCGAGCCGCCGAAGCGCGGCGGCGGCATCAAGGTCGAGAACGCCGCCGACCTGGTCATGAAGCTGAAGAACGAAGCGGGGGTCCTCTAATGGCCGTTCTCGTCATCGCCGATAACGACAACGCGACCGTCCGGGACAACACCCACAAGACGGTGACCGCCGCCCTGCGCATCTCGTCAGACGTGGACGTGCTGGTGGCCGGCCAAGGCGCCCGCGCCGCAGCCGAAGCCGCCGCCAAGATCACCGGCGTCCGCAAGGTGCTGCTGGCCGAGAGCGACTCCCTCAGCCAAGGCCTGGCCGAGGCTTTCGAGGCCGTGGTCGTGCCGCTGGCGGCCAACTACGAGGCGATCCTCACGCCCGCCACCTCGGCCGGCAAGAACCTGTCGCCGCGCATCGCCGCCAAGCTGGACGTGGCCCAGATCTCCGACATCGTCGAAGTGGTGGACGCCAACACTTTCGTGCGGCCGATCTACGCCGGCAACGCGCTGGAGACCGTCCAGTCGTCTGACGCGAAGAAGGTGATCACCGTCCGTCCGACCGTCTTCAAGGCGGCCGAAGAAGGCGGCTCGGCGAGCATCGAGACCATCGAGGCGGCCGGCGCGCCGGCCAAGACCCGCTTCGTCGACCAGCAGATCGTCAAGTCCGAGCGTCCGGAGCTGACCGCGGCCAAGATCGTCGTCTCCGGCGGCCGGGCCATGGGTTCGGCCGAGGAGTTCCAGCGGATCATCGAGCCCCTCGCCGACAAGCTCGGCGCGGCGGTCGGCGCCTCGCGCGCCGCGGTCGACGCGGGCTACGCCCCGAACGACTACCAGGTGGGCCAGACCGGCAAGGTGGTCGCCCCCGAGCTCTACGTCGCCGTGGGGATCTCGGGCGCCATCCAGCACCTGGCCGGGATGAAGGACTCCAAGATCATCGTCGCGATCAACAAGGACGGCGACGCGCCGATTTTCCAGGTCGCCGACTACGGCCTTGTGGCCGACTACAAGACGGCCATCCCCGAACTGATGGACGAGCTCGCCAAGGTCGGAAAATAGCCGCGCCCCCTCGCAAAAGCGGGGCCGAGTTCACAATTAGGCTCTTCGCCGAAGCCCAACGCCCTCCGGGGCGTTGGGCAGGGCGAGCCCGATGTTCCCCTCCAACCCCTTAGGTCATGAAGTCCTTCAAACCGATCTCGTTCGAAGACCGCCTCGCCGCCCAGGCTGAAGCCAAGAAGGCGATGCTCGAAAAGTTCAAGCCGAAGCCGGCTGCGCGCGAAAAGCCGTACGTGGACACCGCCGCCCAGCGCCAAGCTGAACTCGAGCGGATCCGGGCCGAGCGCCAGGCCGCCCGCGAGGCTAAGAAGGCCGCCGCGGCCGAGGTCGAGCGCCAGCGCCAGGAAGCCGAAGCCAAGGAACGCGAGGCCCAGGCCGCCAACAAGGCCGCCAACGCCCGCGCGGCCCTGCTGGCCATGTACGGCACGAAAAAGCGCGGGAGCGGCTCGAAGTAGCCGCCACTATCCCGGACCTCTCGCGCGCAGTTAGTGTTGCGGCGGGAGGGCCTTTGAGATTTCCGGCATTCGCATCCTCGGCTGGGTCCACCTAGGGATCGGCGGCGCCGGGCTCCTGGCCGGGACGCTGCTGTGCGCCGGGCTGGCCCGCGACCCGGGCGGCGGACAGGCGCTCGCCTTCGTCGGGCCGCTCTTCCTGCTCCTGGCGATCTCCTGGTTCATACCCGCAGCCGTAGGTGGGCTGGGGCTCATCCAGGCGCGCCAGTGGGGCAGGTGGCTGATCGGCGCCATCTCCGTCCTGATGCTGCCCGCCCCGCCGCTCGGCACGATCCTGGGCGCGGTCGGACTCTGGTTGCTGTTCCGGCCCAAAGAGGCCGTCTCGCCCGCTCCCGCCTTGGGTCTGATCGGGTTTGGACTTTGCGCAGCAGGCGTGGCGGCCGGGTTCGTCGTCGTGCTGGGCGCTGGTTTCAGGTTGAGCGGAGACGCCGCACCCGAACCGGTCGCATCTGCGTTCTGGCCCGCTGCCGCCATCCTCGTGCTCTGCCTGAGCGCCGCGGCCGCGTTCGCCACACGCGGCGTCAGATCCCGGGTCGAGGCGCAACAACTCGCCGGCGACACGCCGGTGGAGTACCGACGTTGGCAGGCGGCCCAACGCGACTATGACGAAGACCCGAGCCGCCTCGCCACCTGTGAGGACCTTCAGCCGATCGAGGCCGAGATGCGCAGGAGCGGCGTGCTGGTGACGCTGCAGGTGGATCGTTACCTTCGCGCCGCGTGCCGGATCGACGGACCGGCGCTGGCGCAGCGGTTCGCCCTCGCGCCTTCAGTCGCCTACTCCGAGCACATGGAGCCGGACCGCGGGGGGTTCGACGTCCCCGCCGCTCACATCGCCTGCTCGCGCCACCTGTCGGCGATCACCACCTTGCATCCGGACGAGGCGCCCGCCGGGACCGCTTCGTTTCCCGCCTAGCGCCGCCCTGAGGCTTTCTCGTCACGGAAGCTTCACCATGTCTCGCTGCGGCGCAGCAAAACGCTTGCGGCCCTGCGCGCCCTCCGTGCTACAACATTTGGATAATACGACGGGCGCACGGCTCTTCGCGCCTGCATCATAAGGCTGTTGGCATGGTTCAGATCAGGTCGGTCGGCGTCATCGGCGCCGGTCAGATGGGTTCGGGGATCGCCCATGTGTGTGCCCTGGGCGGCTACGATGTGCTTCTCCACGACGTGAGCCCCGACAGGATCAAGGCCAGCCTCTCACAGATCGAGCGCAACATGAGCCGCCAGGTGGCGCGCGGCATCATCGGCGACGAAGCGATGAAGACGGGCCTGGCCCGCATCAAGGCCGCCGACGAGCTGCAGGCCATCGGCCAGGCGGACCTGGCCATCGAGGCCGCCACCGAGGACGAAGAGGTCAAGAAGACTATCTTCAAGGCGCTGGCCCCGCACCTGGCGCCGAACACCCTCTTGGCCTCCAACACCTCGTCGATCTCGATCACCCGGCTGGCCTCGGCCACCGACCGGCCCGAACGGTTCATCGGCCTGCACTTCATGAACCCCGTGCCGCTGATGAACCTCGTGGAGATCATCCGCGGCATCGCCACCGACGCGGTGACCTACGAGGCGGCGGTCAACTTCGCCAAGTCGCTGGGCAAGACCACCGCCAACGCCGAGGACTTCCCGGCCTTCATCGTCAACCGGATCCTGGTGCCGATGATCAACGAGGCGATCTACACCCTCTACGAGGGCGT
>NZ_DATAGM010000020.1:0-4189 GCF_036263695.1 Phenylobacterium sp. | reverse complement strand
GCGATCGCCGCGTCCACCGCCGATCCGCCGGCCCGCAGGATGTCGATCGCGGCCAGCGTCGCCAGCGGATGGGCCGTCGCCGCCGCCCCATGCAGTCCCCAGGCCGCGCTGCGGCTGGCGAATGTCGCCCCGTCGATCCGGTCGCCCGAGCGCACGTCCGGCCGGTTCAGGTTCGGATTGCCGGCTCGGCTCTGGGCGAGCGCCGAGCCCGCCGCCGCAGCAGCGGGAAGGGCGGCAAGGAAGGTGCGGCGGCGCATGGGCGAAACTCCGTTGTACTTGCTCAGCAAGTCCCGGTTTTGGCCGCCGCCGCAAGACCTAGGGCAGCGCCCACACCGCCGTCTTCTTCACCTCCATGTCCTCCAGTTCGCGTGTGGTCGGGACCTGGTACTCGATCAGCTTGGTGAGGCGCTCGCGGGGGAAGTAGCTGCGGCCGGGGTCGCCGATCAGGACGAGGGCGCCGGCGGCCTTGGCGGCGGCGAGCCAATCCATAACCTGGCCCGCCAGCGGCGCCTCGTAGCAGATGTCGCCGGCGAGGATGACCTCGGCCTCCCTCGGCGGCGGGCGGTCGAGGAGGTTCTGCTCGGTGGTCTTCAGGCTCACGCCGTTGGCGGCGGCGTTGAGGTGGGCGGCCGCGCCGCAGAAGGCGTCGATGTCGGCGCACAGCACCTCGGCCGCCCCGGCCCTCGCCGCGGCGACGCCGACGATGCCTGAGCCGGAGGCGAAGTCGATCACCCGCCTGCCGGCGACGGTCTGCGGGTTGTCGAGGATGTAGCGGGCCAACGCCTGGCCGCCGGCCCAGGCGAAGGCCCAGAAGGGCGGCGGCAGGCCGATGCTCTCCAGCGCCTCCTCAGTCATCCGCCAGATGGGGGTGATCTCGTCGGCCAGGTGGAGCGACAGCTCCGGTGTGTGCGGCGGGGCCTGCAGCGTGGTGTTCTCGAGAATGAAAGCGCGCCGCCCTTCGGGGGAGGGGTCGATCACGCGGCGGCGGGCTTGGCCGAGGCCATGGCCAGCACCTGCAGGTAGCCCGGCTGGACCTCCATCCGCTCGGTCAGTCCCTGCGCGGTCAGCAGGCGGTGCGCCTTGGGCAGGCTGTAGCAGGGCAAGTGCATGAACATGTGGTGCTCGCAGTGATAGTTGACCCAATAGGGCGCGAGCACCGCGCGCTCGATCAGGTTGGCTCTCGTGGTGCGGGCATGGCGCAGCGGGTCGGGCTCGTCCTTCGCGACGCAGGCGTGCTCGGCGATGTTGCGCAGGCGGGTGATCATCTGCAGCCAGGTGGCGGCCGGCAGCACCCACAGCACCGGCCAGACCCACCAGTAGCCGAACGGGGCGAAGACGGCGGTGGTGACCAAGCCGCCGATGAAGAACCTGCGCTTGCGCTTCAGCTCGCGGGCCAGGATCGGCCAGACCGGCTCGCCGGCCTTGCGGGCCTTCAGCTCGGCCGCGACCTGGCCCCAGCGCAGTTTCAGCCAAGTCCGGCCGGTAAGATCGCGGGCGATCTTGCGGCGCAAGGACAGGCGGGTGATCGGGAAGGGCGCGGAGAGGACGAGGTCGGGGTCCTCCGCCTGCTGGGCGTACTTGTGGTGCTGCAGGTGGTAGGGCCGGTATTTGAAGAGGCCGCCAGGGGTCAGGTGCTCGCCCACCCAGTCGTTGAGCTTCAGGTTGCGGCACAGGGCGCCGTGGGCGGCGTCGTGCATCAGGATCGCCAGGCCCAGCTGCCGCCCGCCGACGATCATCACCGCGATCGGGATGGTGATCGGCCAGAGGATCGCCATCGCGACGGCGAGGCCGATGGCCGCCCAGGCGTGGGCGACCAGCGCCAGCCCCTTGAGATCCGAGCGCGCCGTCAGCCGCGCCCATTGCTCGGGGGGGAAGTAGGTCTTCGGGTCGACGCGGGCGGCTACGGCCATGAGCGATTTTAGCTCAGGACCGTCGGCAAGGACAGGATCGCCGCTTTCGCGGTTGAGGCGTCCGCGGCTAGGATCGCCGGGGGGAGGCGATCTGGATGACGTTCTTTCGGTTCAGCCTGGCGTGGGCTGCGGCGCTGCTGGCGACGGGCCTACCCGCGTCGGCGCAGGATCTCCAGCCCCTGGACCTGGAGCTGGTGTGCGACGGTGCGTTCATGACGCGGGTCCGGACGACGACATCCGTCGACGTTGAGGATGAGGACGGCAACGAGGCCACGGGGACGTCGATCTCCCGCACCAGCGTGCCGGTCCCGCGCCGGATCCTCATCTCGATCTCGGGAGACAGTGGCCGCGTCAAGCTTCCCGCGGACATGGACAGCCGGCGCGGTCTCGCCCCTGACGGTTGGCGCCCATTCCAGGAGCTCGTGGTCAGTGAGGACAAGATCGAGGCGCGCCTTCGGTTCAACGCCCTCGCAAAGGTGCGGATCGTTATCGACCGCATGACCGGCGACATCGACTACGATGGCGGAGAGTTCCGCGGCGTCTGCGACAAGGCACGCGCCCCGCTCAACGCCAAACGCTTCTGAGGTTCAGGGCCGCCAGCTTCCGGCGCAGATGGCCACGAACAGGATGAAGCCCGCGAGGCTGTTGGACTTGAAGAGCCTGAGCGCGCCCACGGGGTCGGCGATGTCGAGGCGCTGGGCCTGGCGGGAGAGGTGCAGGGCGAAGAGGGCGGCGGCAGGCCAGAAGAGGGGGCCGAGGCGCCCCGCGAACCCGGCGGCGAGGGCCAGGAAGGTCGCGGCCATGTAGAAGACGAGGACGCCCCTGGGGGCGGCGGCGCCGAGCCTGCGGGCCGAGGACTTCACGCCGGCGAGGGCGTCGTCCTCCAGGTCCTGGACGGCGTAGATGGTGTCGTAGCCGAGGGTCCAGAAGATGCCCGAGGCGTAGAGCAGCAGGGCGGGCCAGCCGAGCGTCCCGGTGGCGGCGGAAAAGCCCAGGAGGGCGCCCCAGTTGAAGGTCAGACCCAGCCATGCCTGCGGCCACCAGGTGATCCGCTTCATGAACGGGTAGGCGGCGACCAGCAGCAGCGAGCCCGCGCCGAGCGCGATCGCGAGCGGCGGAAAGGTCAGCAGGATCGCCAGCGACGCCAGGCAGCAGGCGATCACGAAGCCCCAGGCCTGCTTCACGCTGATCTGGCCAGAGGGGATCGGCCGCCCTGCGGTGCGGGCGACCTTGGCGTCGAAGTCGGCGTCGACGATGTCGTTGTAGGCGCAGCCGGCGGCCCGCATCAGCGCCGCGCCGGCGAAGAACAGGGCGAGCAGCCGCGCGTCCGGCAGCTGCTGCTCCATAGCCGCGGCCAACGCGATCCCCTGCCAGCCGGGCAGCATCAGCAGCCAAATCCCCGCCGGCCGGTCGAAGCGGCCGAGCTTCAGCCAGGGCCGAAGGCCCGCCGGGGCGTGGCGGTCGACCCAGTTGGTCGGGGCGGCGTCGGGCAGGTGGGCGGTCATCGCGCTCGTCAGTAGCAGATCGGACGAGCGGAGCGGAGCCGCTGAACCCGCCGCCAGCTTGACGGTTCAGCCACGGTTCAGCCCCGCTGCGGCATTTAGCCGTCGACGGGGACGCGCCCCACCAAGGAGTTACGATGAAGAAGTTGTTGCTGGCCGCCGCCGCCCTCGCCGCCGCGGCCGCGCCGATCGCGGCCTCGGCGCAGGACTGGCGCGGCGAGCGCCGGGAAGATCGCCGCGAGCTGCGCGAGGACCGGCGCGAGCTGCGGGAAGACCGCCGCGACGCGCGCCGCGACGGCGTGATCACCGAGCGCGAGCGCCGGGAGCTGAACCGCGACCGCCGGGAAGTGCGCGAGAGCCGCCGCGAGCTGCGTTACGATCGCCGCCGGGCCGACACCTGGCGCGACCGCGCCGAATGGCGCAGCTACCGAGGGGCGCGCACCGGCTACTGGTACGCTCCCGGCTACGGCTACCGCCCCTACGACCGCCGCTATTCGAACGCGTGGCGACGCGGTCACCATGTGCCGGTGATCTACCGCAGCTACTATGTCCAGGACCCGTACTACTACGGCCTGCCGCCGGCGCCGTACGGGCACCGCTGGATCTACGCGGACGGCAATTTCGTGCTGATGTCGATCGCCTCGGGTCTGATCGCTCAGGTCATCATGGGCGGCTACTAGGGGCTCGAAGCTCCGCCGGCGCGGCGCGTCGGCGGAGTTCTCCCGCATACCGGTCATTAGAACTCTTGTCGTTACTATCCGGTAAACCAGCGGAAAC
>NZ_DATAGM010000019.1:0-6829 GCF_036263695.1 Phenylobacterium sp. | reverse complement strand
ATGTCGGCGTGGCCGAGCAGGGTCTGAACGACCCTCAGGTCCGCCCCGCCCTCCAGCAGGTGGGTTGCGAAAGCGTGCCGCAGCACGTGCGGGCTGACCTTGGCCGGATCCACGCCTGCGGCCAGCGCCGCCTCGTCGAGCATCTGAGCGAACCGCCGCGACGTCAGTCGGCCGCCCTTGCCGCGCGAGGGGAACAGCCACGGATTGGCCGCGTCGCCCTTTGGCAGGAAGCTCTTGCGGACCGCCAGGTAGGCCTTCACCGCCTCGCGGGCGGCGCCGTTGAGCGGGGCCAGCCGCTCCTTGCCGCCCTTGCCCTTGACGATCAGATAGGCGGGGTCGCGGGCGAGCGCGGCCAAGGGCAGGCCGACCAGCTCCGAGATCCGCAGGCCCGAGGCGTAGAGCAGCTCGACCATGCAGGCCAGGCGCAGCCCCTGCGCGCCGTCCCTGGCGCCGGCCGCGGCGATGATCCGGCTCACCTCGTCGCGGTCCAGCACCTTGGGAAGCGGCCGGCCCTTTTTCGGGGCGTCGACCCGGCGGGAGGGATCGTCCTTGCGCCAGCCCTCGCCCAGGGCGAAGCGGTAGAACTGGCGCACGGCGGCCCGGCGGCGGGCGGCCGTGGCGGGGGACAACCCTCGCGCGGCCAGTTCGGCGAAGTAGGCCTCGACGTCTTCGGCCGAAGCGTCCGAGAGGTCCCGCCCGCGGCCGGCCAGGAAGCCGGAGGCGTCGGCCAGGTCCTTGGAATAGGCGGTCAGGGTGTTGCGAGCGGCGGCCCGCTCCACCGCCATCATCTCCAGGAAGGCCTCGGTCCAACCGGAGCTCACCGCCGAATCGGCCTTTCGGGTCATTGGGGCAGCCTAACCCATGCGGCCGCGCCCCGAGAGTTGGCGCAGCGGCGCACGCTCGTGTAAGCGTCGGCGACCAATGGACAGGTTCGCCCCTTTACGCGCCCGCACGATCGCCCTGGTGGGGCTGATGGGCGTGGGCAAGTCGAGCGTCGGCCGCCGGCTGGCCAGCGCCCTCGACCTGCCGTTCCGCGACGCGGACACCGAGGTGGAGCAGGCCGCGGGCCGCTCGATCCCTGACATCTTCGCCGACCTGGGCGAGGCCACGTTCCGCGAGGGCGAGCGGCGGGTGATCGCCCGGCTGCTGGACGAGCCGCCGCACGTGCTGGCCACCGGCGGCGGCGCCTTCGTCAACCCGCAGACCCGGGCGCTCCTGAAGGCCAAATCGGTCACCGTCTGGCTGAAGGCCGACCTGGAGGTGCTCGCCAGGCGGCTGACGCGCAAGGACAACAGACCCCTGTTGCACGGCAAGGACCCGATCGCCGTGCTGAACGAGCAGGCGCAGGCCCGCTATCCGATCTACGCCGAGGCTGACATCGTCGTCGAGACCACCGATTCCGCCCATCACGTGACCGTCGAGCAGGTGCTGAACGCGCTGCAGGCCCACCTGGACGGCGCGGCCCGATGACCCGCTCGGTCAAGGTCGGTCTGGGCGCGCGCGCCTATGAGGTGGTGATCGGCCGTGGGTTGCTGGACGAAGCCGGCGCGAAGATCGCCCCCTTCGTCTCCCGCAAGCGTGCGGCCGTCGTCAGCGACGAGACCGTGTGGCGTCTGCACGGCGCTCGGCTCACCGCCGCGCTCCAGGGCGCGGGCCTGACGGCCCTTCCCGTGATCATCCCGCCCGGCGAGCAGACCAAGAGCTGGGAGGGCCTGGCGGACGTCTCGGACCGCCTGCTGGCGCTGGAGCTCGACCGCGGCGACCTGGTCGTGGCCTTCGGCGGCGGCGTGGTGGGCGATCTCGCGGGCTTCGCGGCGGCGATCTACAAGCGCGGCATCGATTTCGTTCAGGTCCCCACGACCCTGCTGGCGCAGGTGGACTCTTCGGTGGGCGGCAAGACGGCCATCGACACCCCGCAGGGCAAGAACCTGATCGGCGCCTTCCACCAGCCGCGGCTGGTGCTGGCCGACCTCTTCGTCCTCGACACCCTGCCCGACCGGGAAATGCGGGCCGGATACGCCGAGGTGATCAAGTACGGCCTGTTGGGCGACTTCGCCTTCTTCGAGCGGTTGGAGGCCGAGGGCGGCAAGGTGCTGGCCCGTGAGCCGGAGGCGCTGGCCGCCGCCGTCGCTCGCTCGGTCGAGATGAAGGCCGAGATCGTCGCCGAGGACGAGAAGGAGGCGGGCCGCCGCGCGCTGCTCAACCTCGGCCACACCTTCGGCCACGCCCTGGAGGCCGAGACCGGCTACGGCGACGCCCTGCTGCACGGCGAGGCCGTCGGCGCGGGCATGGCCATGGCCTTCCGCTTCTCGGCCCGGCTCGGCCTCTGCCCGAGCCAGGACGCCAGCCGCGCCGAGCGGGCCATCGCCGCCGCCGGCCTGCCGGTCCGCATGTCCGACGTTCGCCCCGAGCCGTTCCCGGCCGACCGGCTGGTGCGCCACATGGCCCAGGACAAAAAGGCGGAGGGCGGGCGGCTGACCTTCATCCTGGCCCGCGGCCTCGGACAGGCCTTTGTCGCCAAGGACGTCGACGCGGCGTCCGTTCGCGACTTCCTGCTCTCGGAGGGAGCTGCGCCGTGATTGCGGCCATGATCGCGGCGCTTGCGCCGTCGCTGATCCTTCTCTTGTCCGCTTCCGGCCTGATCTCCGCCGCCGAGACCGCCATGACCGCGGCCTCGCGGGCCCGCATGCACCAGCTGGAGCGGGACGGCGACCGCGCCGCGCGGCGCGTGAACCGGCTAATCGCTGACCAGGAGAACATGATCGGCGCGATCCTGCTCTCCAACAACGTCATCAACATCTTCGCCTCGGCCCTGACCACGACGGTGCTGACCAAGGCCTTCCCAGGGGCCACGGGCGCACTGATCGCCACGGCGGTGATGACGGTGCTGGTCGTCGTGTTCGCCGAGATCCTGCCCAAGACCCTCGCCATCGCCCGGGCGGACGACGTGGCCCGCGGCCTGTCGATCCCGACCTACTGGGTGGTGAAGATCTTCGGTCCGCTGGCGCGCGGCGCCCAGTGGATCGTGCGCCATACCCTGCGCCCATTCGGCATCAAGCTCTCCATGGAGACCGACGTGCTGGCGGCGCGGGAAGAGATCCGAGGAGCGGTCGAGTATCACCACTCCGAAGGCCTGGTAGAGGAGCGGGACCGGCGGATGCTCGGCGGCGTCCTGGACCTCTCCGAGATGGACGTCACCCAGGTGATGGTCCACCGCAAGCAGATCGCCATGATCGACGCCGCCCTGCCGGCGCGCGACCTGGTCACCGAGGCCCTGGAGATCGCCCACACCCGGGTGCCGCTCTACCGCGATGATCCCGAGAACATCGTCGGCGTGCTGCACGCCAAGGACCTGCTGCTCGCCATGGCCAAGGCCGAGGGCCGGATGGACGCCATTGACGTGATGGCCATCGCCCGCGAGCCCTGGTTCATCCCCGAGACCACCAACCTGAAGGACCAGCTGAACGCCTTTCTGAAGCGCCAGAGCCACTTCGCCCTGGTGGTGGACGAGTACGGCGCCCTGCAGGGGCTGATCACGCTTGAGGACATCCTCGAGGAGATCGTCGGCGAGATCGAAGACGAGCACGACCTCGCGGTGGCCGGCGTGCGGCCGCAGCCGGACGGCTGGGTGACCGTGGACGGCGCCGTCGCGATCCGCGACCTCAACCGGGCCATGGACTGGGCGCTGCCGGATGAGGATGCGGTCACCGTCGCCGGCCTGGTGATCCACGAGGCCCAGACAATCCCCAAGGTCGGCCAGACCTTCATCTTCCACGGCCACAGATTCCAGGTGGTGCGGCGCGAGCGCAATCAGATCACCGGTCTGCGCATCTCCCCGCCGATCGAGCGGGAGGACGAGGACTGAGGCCGCGCGGAAACCTTCCCACGGCCAAGGTGTTAACGTCGGTTAGAGACAGGGCGCGCGGGGTAGTTCATGACAAGCTGTCATTGGCGCTGGTCGCCAGCCTCCGCGTATGCTGGAGTTGTGGCGTGAGCGTAACGGAGCCCCTCGCATGAGCGACGCAGTCAAGCTGGACGGCCTGAGGGTCCTCGTCGTGGAAGACGAGATGATGGTCTCCATGCTGATCGAGGACATGCTGAGCGATCTGGGCTGCGAAGTGATCGGCCCCGCCTCCCGGCTCGATGAGGCCATCGCGCTGGCCAACGAGTCCGAGCTCGACTGCGCCGTCCTGGACGTCAACCTCGGCGGCCAGCCCATCTTCCCGCTCGCCGACCTGCTGCGCGAGAAGGGCGCCCCGTTCGCCTTCGCCACCGGTTAAGGCGACGCTGGCCTGCGCGAGGTCGACCGGGGCTCCCCGGTCCTCCAGAAGCCGTTCCGCGAAGGCGACCTGGCCCGCGTGCTCGGCGAGCTGCGCGCCGCCACCCAGGCGAGCTAAGAACCCGGGCCGACGGCACGTCGGCCACAGCCCAAGCTTCTTTGCGGCGCCGCTGCATCCACCCAGGGGCGGCGGCCGTACCCCTCCTACGCCGCCGCCATGGCGGCTCGTGCAGAGGGACCCTGTCGCATGAACCATAGAATCTCACTCGCCGCCGCGGCCGCCGTCGCGGCGCTGACAACCACCGGCGCCTCCGCGCAGGAGGTGGACTGGAGCGGCTTCTATGTGGGCGCCCACGCCGGCGGCGGCTGGATGTCGGAAAATGACGACGAGACGGTCGGCTTCGACACCGATCTGAACGGGACCTTCAACGACACGGTGCGCACCGGAGCCGGGGCCAACGCCTTCGGCCCCGGCTTCTGCGGCGGAGCGGCGGTGGATTCCACGGCGGCAGGCGGCTGCGACGAGGACGAGGGCGGCTTCGAGTTCGGCGGGCACATGGGCTACGACATGCAGTTCGGCGGCTTCGTGTTCGGCGCGCTCGTGGAGGCCAGCCGCACCGATGTGGAAGACAGCGTCACCGCCTTCTCCACGACCCCGGCCAACTATGTGCAGACACGCCGGCTCAAGAACCTCGTGGCGCTGCGCGCCCGCGGCGGGTTCGGCTTCGGCCGCAGCCTTGTCTACGCCACCGGCGGCGTGGCGTCCGGCGATGTGGAGCACAGCTTCAACACCACCAACAGAGCGAACACCTTCTCGGTCCAGGGCGGCGATGACCGGGCCACCGGCTGGCAGCTGGGCGGCGGGGTCGAGCACATGGTGACCCCCGAGGTCGCCCTGGGCCTGGAGTACCTCTATACGACGCTGGACGACGAGGGCGGCGACGTCCGGGCCGCGGGCCCGGCCGGCACGCCGTTCACCACCGTCAACGCCGCCGGAACCGTTTTCCGGCGCAGCGAGAGCGACTTCGAGAGCCACTCGGTGCGGGTGAAGGCCAGCTATCGATTCTAAGCCGATGCCGGGCGCGGGATGGCCGGCGGCCGCAGGCCTGGAGCGCCGTCTGCTTCAGGCCTGTGTTCTCGCCGCCGGAATTGTGCCGGTCGCAGCAGGCCTGTGGGGCGCCTTCGGCGGCGTGCAAGCGTCCGATGCGGCCTCAGACAGCCACACGCGCTACCTTTCCGGACTGCTGCTCGGGATCGGACTCTCCTTCTGGGGCTGCGTTCCGGGGATCGAGGGACGCGGAGCGGTGGTGCGAACTCTCACCGCCCTCGTCGTCGTGGGCGGATTGTGCCGCCTCCTCGCCATCGGCGAGACCGGCGCAGGTCCGCAAGTCATCGGTCCTCTCGTGATGGAGCTCGGCGTCACCCCTCTGCTCGCCTGTTGGCGGGAGCGGATCGGCCGAACTACGCCGCTGTTGGGGTGACAGGTAGCAGGCGCTACCTGTCACCTCCCTACAGCCCCCCGGCGATCAGCTTGTCCGGGGTGATCGGATACTCCCGCACGCGGACGCCGCAGGCGTTGTAGATGGCGTTGGCGACGGCCGCGCCGGCGCCGGAGATGCCGAGCTCGCCGACCCCCTTGATGCCCATCGGGTTGGCCTTGTCGTCCACCTCGTCGAGCATGATGGCGTCGAGCTCGCCGATGTCGAGCTGCACGGGGACCAGGTACTGGGCCAGGTCCTGGTTGATCAGCGAGCCGTAGCGCGGATCGGGCAGGTTGCCTTCTGTCAGCGCCGAGCCGACGCCCCAGATCATCCCGCCGGTCAGCTGGCTGCGCGCCGTCTTCCAGTTGATGATCCGTCCGGCGGCGAAGACGCCGAGCATGCGCCGCACGCGCACCTCGCCGGTGTCCGCAGCGACCGCGACCTCGCAGAAGTGGGCGCCGTAGGTGTGCTGGCTCCAGTTGCGGGCGTCGGCGGCGGGGCGGCTGTCCCCCTCCACCGTCAGGCCCTCCGGGGCCGCCCGAGAGATCAGCGACGACAGGCTCTCGGCGCGATTGCCCAGGGCGATGCCGCCGTCCTGGAACTGCACCTGGGCCGGATCGCCGCCATGCAGCGGCGAGCCGGGATCGCCGACCGCCAGCTCGGCGATGGCCTTGCGCAGGTTCATGCCCGCCGCCAGAGCGGCCGAGCCGGCGGTGGCGGCCCCGAACTGGCCGCCCGAGCCAGGGGCCGGCGGCAGCTCGCTGTCGCCGATCTCCACCCGCACCTGCTTCAGCGGCACGCCCATGGTCTCGGCGGCGATCTGGGCCAGCACCGTGTAGCTGCCGGTGCCGATGTCGGTCATGCCCTGGCGGACGGTGATCACGCCCTCGCCGTCCACCGAGAAGCTGGCCTTGGCGGGCAGCAGGAAGTTGCCGCGGATCGCAGCGGCCATGCCCATGCCGACCCACCAGCGGCCCTCGCGCGTGTGGCGCGGCCGCGGGTTGCGCCGGTCCCAGCCGAACATCTGGGCGCCTTCCTTCATGCAGCGCACCAGCTGGCGCAGGGAGAA
>NZ_DATAGM010000018.1:0-3749 GCF_036263695.1 Phenylobacterium sp. | reverse complement strand
GAGCTCGCCCTGCGTACCGGCGCCATGTGGCTGCGGGTCGATTCCATGGACCAGGCGATCTGGGCCTCCGGGACCGCGCCGGCCGACCTGCGCGACTGGACCTATCGCGCGGCCCAGGCGGTGGCCGAGGACAACCTGCGCCTCGGGCGGGACGTGATCGGCGACTGCGTCAACGACTGGAACATCGCCCGCGAAGGGTGGTCGCAGGCCGCGGTCCGCGCCGGCGCGGAGATCTTCTGGATCGAGGTCATCTGTTCCGATGCGGCCGAGCACCGGCGCCGCGTGGAGACGCGGGTGAGTGACGTCCCGGGGCTCGCCCTGCCGGACTGGGCGGCGGTGACCGGACGCGAGTACCATGCGTGGGACGGGCCGCGGCTGACGGTCGATACGGCGGGGCGACCTGTCCAGGCCTGCGTGGCTGCCGTGCTCGCGGCACTGTAGGGCGACGCGGTAGGCTCACCCGCACCACGTCCCGCTCGTCTGCGAATCAGCCGCGTCAGTCGCCCTCCGCCCCGCTTAGGGGAGAATGGGTCTTCGGCCCCATGGTGGCGATCATGCCTGCCGGCTCCGGCCTCTCAAGGACCGGCCCTCCGGGCCGGCCGCTCCGCGGCGCGCCGCAGGCGCGTACTTGACTGACCGGAGCCGGCAGGCTCGCATCACCCATGGGGTCGAAGGGCAAGAGCGCGCGAAGCGCGCCTCCCCACCAGGAGCGGAAGTGCTGAAGAAGATCACGGTTCACGAACTGCTCAGGGCCACCGCTGACGAGGAGTTCACGGTCAGGTGGATGCCGCTCCATTCGCCACGATCACCTAATGAGGCGAGCGTCGTGGCTTTTTCAGATGGCGCGGCGATGTTTGCTCTTCTGAACCAGATGCGAGAGGGGGCCGTCTTCGATCCCGCGAACAAGACCTACTCCGACGACATCTACGAGACCGTCATCCTTGCCGGGGCGCAAGCGGATTACGAAGCACTCTCCCTCAGGTCCGTCCCGTCGTTCCGCCTGGACTGGCCGGGCGGCTCTTTCACCTGCATCCCCGCCGGGTTTAAGGAGGTGATGCACGACGACCAACCGGTCAGCCTGAGGTTCGTGAAGGCCTTAGTGGAATCGAGAGCCTACATCGAGGGCGCGCTAGATTTACTGGTCAGCCTGCATCTGGATTCGCCTATCGGGGAGTGGATACTGAAACCAGCAGAAACGCCGGACTTCCTCGTCCTTGAGCCTGTAGGCAGCGCCTCCTCCTCGCGTGACAGGTCGAGCTTGCCGCGCAACCAGTGACCGATGACTGCGGTGACTGGCTGGCCGCCAAGCTTTCCCGTCACCCGCTCCCCCTCCGCCCCCTCATCTGCTAAGACCCCCCGTCCAAGTTCCGGGGATCGTCTGTCCATGCCTCCGTATCGCTCCCGCACCTCCACCCATGGCCGCAACATGGCCGGCGCCCGCGGCCTCTGGCGCGCCACGGGGATGAAGGACGGCGACTTCGGCAAGCCGATCATCGCCATCGCCAACTCCTTCACCCAGTTCGTGCCCGGCCACGTGCACCTGAAGGACCTGGGCCAGCTGGTGGCGCGGGAGGTCGAGGCGGCCGGCGGGGTGGCCAAGGAGTTCAACACCATCGCCGTGGACGATGGCATCGCCATGGGCCACGACGGGATGCTCTACTCCCTGCCCTCGCGCGAGCTGATCGCCGATGCGGTGGAGTACATGGCGAACGCCCACTGCGCTGACGCGCTGGTCTGCATCTCCAACTGCGACAAGATCACCCCGGGCATGCTGATGGCGGCCCTGAGGCTGAACATCCCCGCGGTGTTCGTCTCCGGCGGGCCGATGGAGGCGGGCAAGGTGATCCTTTCCACCGGCGAGAAGAAGGTCGACCTGATCGACGCGATGATCGCCGCGGCCGACGACAACGTCTCGGACGCCGACGTGCAGGCCATCGAGCGCTCGGCCTGCCCGACCTGCGGGTCCTGCTCGGGCATGTTCACCGCCAACTCGATGAACTGCCTCACCGAGGCGCTGGGGCTCTCGCTGCCCGGCAACGGCTCGGTGCTGGCCACGCACGCCGACCGCGAGCAGCTGTTCCTGAAGGCCGGCCGCACCGTCGTCGAGCTCGCCCGCCGCTACTACGAGCGCGAGGACGAATCCGTCCTGCCGCGCTCCATCGCGACCTTCGAGGCGTTCGAGAACGCCATGACCCTGGACATCGCCATGGGCGGGTCCACCAACACCGTGCTGCACCTCTTGGCCGCCGCCCACGAAGCCCAGGTCGGCTTCACCATGGCCGACATCGACCGGCTCTCGCGCCGGGTGCCGTGCCTCTCCAAGGTCGCCCCAGCCAAGAACGACGTCCACATGGAGGACGTCCACCGGGCCGGCGGCATCATGGCCATCCTCGGCGAACTCGACCGCGCCGGGCTGATCCACACCCACCTGCCGACCATCCATTCGCCGAGCCTGAAGCTGGCGCTCGATACATGGGACATCGCCCGCAACCCGTCCGAAGAGGTGAAGACCTTCTTCCGCGCCGCCCCGGGCGGCGTGCCGACCCAGGTCGCCTTCAGCCAGAACCGCCGCTGGCAGGAGCTCGACACCGACCGCGCCGGCGGCGTGATCCGCAGCAAGGAACACGCATTCAGTCAGGACGGCGGCCTGGCGGTGCTGTTCGGCAACCTCGCCGAGGACGGCTGCATCGTGAAGACCGCCGGCGTCGACGAGAGCATCCTGAAGTTCTCCGGCCCCGCCCGCGTCTACGAGAGCCAGGACGCGGCGGTCAGCGGCATCCTCACCGGCCAAGTGAAGGCGGGCGACGTGGTCGTCATTCGCTATGAAGGCCCCAAGGGCGGGCCGGGCATGCAGGAGATGCTCTACCCGACCAGCTACCTGAAATCGAAGGGGCTCGGCAAAGCCTGCGCCCTGGTCACGGACGGGCGGTTCAGCGGCGGCACCTCGGGCCTCTCCATCGGCCACGCTTCGCCGGAAGCGGCCGAAGGCGGGACCATCGCGCTGGTGGAGGATGGCGACCAGATCGAGATCGACATCCCGGCCCGCTCGATCCGCCTGGCCGTGCCCGACGCCGAGCTCGAGCGCCGCCGGGCGGCCATGGACGCTCGCGGCGACGGCGGCTGGCGCCCGATCCTCGACCGCCCCCGCAAGGTCTCCTCCGCCCTTCAGGCCTACGCCGCCCTAACCACCAGCGCCGCCCGCGGCGCGGTGCGCGACGTGGGCCAGCTGACCCGCGCGGCCCGCAAGGGCGCCCGGCGGGTGCAGGGCGAGCCGGCGGAGTAGCTAGAACTCCGCCCTCAGCGTCGCCCCGATGGTGCGCGGCGCACCCAGCTGGCCGGAGAAGCCGTAGACGGCGGCGCCGACGATCGAGGCGCTGCCCAGGGTCGTGAAATAGGTCTCGTCCAAGAGGTTGTTCGCCCAGAGCGCCACCTCGTAGCGGCCGTCGCCGAAGCGAGCCCCGATGCGGGCGTTGACCACCGAGTAGCCGTCGATCAGCGAGTGCGGCGAGGCGTCGACCTGGCCGAAGACCTCCGAGCGATAGGCGTACTGGGCCTGGACGTAGGGGCGGATCCCGTCGCGCCAGTCGAATTCATACCGCAGCTGAGCGTTCACCACCCACTCCGGCGCCTGGAAGACGCGCTCGCCCGTGAGGTCGCACGGAGCGGCCACGCCCACCGGGCAGGGCGCATTCCGGTAGCTGGCGTAGGTGACGTCGTTCCAAGATGCCGCCAGGTTGGCGGTCAGCCCG
>NZ_DATAGM010000017.1:0-2609 GCF_036263695.1 Phenylobacterium sp. | reverse complement strand
TGGCCGCGGCGGAGGCCCGGCTCGGCGGCATCAACAAGCTGATGTTCGCGGAGGAAGGCGCCGGCCCAAACGGCGAGACCGGGCCCGTCGCCGCGCGCCCGGCCCTCGGAGGCGACGTGGTGCTGGCGCGCAAGGACGTGGGCGTCGCCTATCATCTTGCGGTGGTCGTCGACGACGCGCTGCAGGGGATCACCCACGTGATCCGCGGCCAGGACCTCTTCGAGGCGGCGCACGTCCAGCGCCTGCTGCAGGCGCTGCTGGACCTGCCGACGCCCGTCTACCGCCACCACCGCCTGCTGGTCGGCCCGGACGGCAAGCGCTACGCCAAGCGCGACAGGGCCGAGACGCTGGCCGAGCTGCGGGCCCGGGGCGTCTCGCCGGAAGAGCTGCGGCGGGAGCTCGGCTTTGACTGAATCGCGAAGCGAAGGCCGCTGGCAGGGCCTGGCCGTGCTGGTCTTCGGGGCGGTGGTCATCGGCCTGGCGCCCATCCTGGTTCGGCTGGCCGAGACCGGCCCGGCGGCGGCCGGCTTCTGGCGGCTGGTGTTCGCAACGCCCCTGCTGGTGGCGCTCAGCGTCCGGCCGGGCGCGGAGCAGGCGGGCCCGCCGCCGAAGGCCGCCTTCCTGGCCGGGCTGATGTTCGCCCTCGACCTGGGCTTCTGGCACTACGGCATCGCCCTGACTTCGATCGCCAACGCCACAGTGCTGACCAACCTGACGCCGGTGATCGTCACCGCCTTCGCCTGGATCTTCTTCAAGCAGGCGCCGCAGCGGCTGTTCATCGCGGCCGTCGCCCTGGCGGTCTCCGGCGCCTGGATGATGGCAGTGGCGCGGGGCGGCTCGCCGGGGGTGAACCCGCCGCTGGGCGACGCCCTCTCGCTGGCCACCACCCTCTGGTACGCCCTCTACATGATCGCCGTGGCGCAGGCCCGCCGGCATGCGGGCGCGGTGCAGGTGATGCTGTGGTCGACCCTCACCGGCCTGCCCTTCCTCTTGGCCGGCGCCCTGATCCTGCGCGAGGACTTCGCGCCGGAAACCTGGGCCGGCTGGGCCGCCTGCATCGGGCTCGGCGTCATGCACGTGGCGGGCCAGGGCTCGATCGCCTGGGCGCTCGGCCGCCTGCCCGCCGCCACCGCCTCAGTGGTGGTGCTGATCCAGCCGGTGATCGCCGCCGCCCTCGGCTGGTTGCTGTTCGCCGAGGCGTTGGGGCCTTGGCAGGCCCTGGGCGCCGTGATCGCCCTGGCCGGCATCGCCCTCGCCCAATGGGCCGGCCGGCCGCGGGCGGAAGCGGCCTGAACTCACCCGCGGTTACCCCGCCCCCAACACCGCTTGTCCGGACGGGAGCCCGGACCCATCCGAGGCTGGGAGGGCTGGGCCGACGCCGACTGGATCCCGGCTTTCGCCGGGATGAGCGGTGGACGATTTCAGGCTAGCGCATACGCCTGCCGCGCGACCTCGATGCTCGCCAGCTTGGCCTGGAACGCGCTCCAGTCGTCGCCCTCGGCGATGCGGGCCCAGATGGCCTCGATCTCGTCGTAGAGCAGCTCCTCCGGCTCTGGCCTTGCGAAATAGTCGGCGCTCAGACGCTCAGGCCGATCCGGCTCGTAAGCGGCCAGCAGCTGGCGGAAGTCGGCGAACCCCTCGGCTTGGTAGATGTCGCCTCGGGGCCCCTTCAGCGCCCGCGCATCGTCCCTGCAGAACCAGTCAAAGAAGAAAGGCTCCCAGCGCAGCCGCTCACCGCCCGCCGCAATGGCTTTGAAAGCGGCGTTGACGAACTCGGTGTCCGCGTCCGGCGTGCGCGCCTTAAGCCCCAGCCGCGCCAGCATGGCCGCGGTCAGCTCGCGCCGGTAATGGCCGGCGAAGGTGTTGAGCGCCTCGACCAACGGGTCCTGGCCGGTGACGAGGGTCAGGCAGCCGGCCAGCTGCTGCAGGTTCCAGAACACCGCCTCCGGCTGGCGGCCGAAGCTGTAGAGCCCGGTCTGGTCGAAGTAGGCCGCGGTGAAGTTGGGGTCGTTGCGCGGCAGGAAGCGGTAAGGGCCGTAGTCGAAGCTCTCTCCGGTGATGTTCATGTTGTCGGTGTTGAGCACCCCGTGCACGAACCCCGCGGTCATCCAACTGGCGGCCAGCCGGGCCGAGCGCTCGGTCACCGCCGCCAGCAGCGCGGCGGCCCGATCGGGCGCGTTGTGGAGCTCCGGGTAGTACCAGGCCACCACGTAGTCGATCAGCTTCCCGATCCGCTCCGCCTGGTCGAAGAAGGCCTGCCGCTGGAAGGTGCCGAAGCGGATGTGGCTGTGCGAGAGGCGCGTCAGCACCGACGAGCGCGTCGGGCTCGGCTCGTCGCCGCGGTAGAGCGCCTCGCCGGTCTCCACCAGCGAGAAGGACCGCGAGGTGGGCACGCCCAGCGCCTCCAGCATCGCGGTGGCCAGCACCTCGCGCACGCCGCCTTTCAGCGTCAGCCGGCCGTCGCCCTGGCGCGACCACGGCGTCTGACCCGAGCCCTTGGTGCCGAGGTCCAGCAGCCGCCCCGTCGCGGCCTCCCGCAGCTGGGCGAAGGTGAAGCCGCGGCCGTCGCCGAGCTCGGGGTTGTAAACCCGGAACTGGTGGCCGTGATA
>NZ_DATAGM010000016.1:0-5105 GCF_036263695.1 Phenylobacterium sp. | reverse complement strand
GGGCGTCAAGTTTGTCTCTCATGCCGCCGCCGGGAGGGGATATTCCGGCACGGTCGGGCGCGACGCGAACGTCACAACCCTCGTGTGTGACATTATTGGAACGGGACAACGCAAAGTCAACGGCAAGAATTGAATTGCTTGCCTGTGGTTAATTCGTCACATCTTACCTCGGCCGACGCCTCTTGGCCGCGGATCCTTCAGCACGAACAACGAGTTGGCCAGGCCCGGCGAAGCCTGCAGGCCGGACAGACGCACGCGCGTCGCCCCGCCCTGCGGGTCGGTGACGGTCCAGCCGAGCAGGCGCATGGGCTTGTCGGAGAAGGTCAGGGTGATCTGGCCGTCGGCCTGCCGCTGGCCGTCGCGGGCGGTGATGGAGAAGCCGTCCGCGTGCCGGGCGACGCGGGTCACCACCACGCCCCGATCGAGGCGGATCTGCTTGGCGAGGAACAGGTTCAACGGCGTCGCGCCCAGCGGGTAGCTCTCGAAGGTCTTGAGCTTGGTGTTGTGGATAGAGACCAGGGACCCGTCCGACACCACCAGCAGGCCGGCCGGCGGGTCGTACGCGAAGCGGGCCTTGCCCGGGCGCTTCAGGTACAGCGAACCCTGCGTCACCGCCCCGCGCGGATCGGTCTGGACGAAGCGGCCCTTGGCCTCGCCCAGCGACTGCAGGTAGGCCACCGCCTTGTCCACCAGCGCCTTGTCGGCCGCCGACAGCGCCGGCCCGCGCTGCGCGTGCGCGGCGACCGGCAGGGCCGCAAGCCCCAGAGCCAGGGCGCGGCGGGTCATCGTCGAAGTCATCCAAGCTCCAATCGCATCTCTTCGGGCGGCGATAACGCACGTAGGCGCCATATGGCGCCGCCGGAAGGCGCCTGTGTGGCCGATGCGACGTGAACCTGGCGTGACGCGGCGCGACTAGATCGGCGGCGGGCCGGCGAGGATCTCGCGCTTGCCGGCGTGGTTGGCGGGGCCGACGACGCCTTCGCGCTCCATCCGCTCGATGAGCGAGGCGGCGCGGTTGTAGCCGATCTGCAGGCGGCGCTGGATGTAGCTGGTGGAGGCCTTGCCGTCGCGGGTCACCACGGCCACGGCCTGGTCGTAGAGGTCGTTCCCGCCGCCCTCGCCGCCGCCGAACTCCATCTCCCCGTCCTCGCCCTCCTCTTCGCCGCCGGCGGTGATCTCCTCGAGGTACTGGGGCTGGCCCTGCTCGCGCAGGAACTTGGCCACCGCCTCGACCTCCTGGTCGGCGACGAACGGGCCGTGCAGGCGCGTGATGCGGCCGCCGCCGGCCATGTAGAGCATGTCGCCCTGACCCAGCAGCTGCTCGGCGCCCTGCTCGCCCAGGATGGTGCGGCTGTCGATCTTCGAAGTGACCTGGAAGCTGATCCGGGTCGGGAAGTTGGCCTTGATGGTGCCGGTGATGACGTCCACCGAAGGGCGCTGGGTGGCCATTACCAGGTGGATGCCGGCGGCCCGGGCCATCTGCGCCAGGCGCTGGACGGCGCCTTCCACGTCCTTGCCGGCCACCATCATCAGGTCGGCGACCTCGTCGATGACCACCACGATGTAGGGCATCGATTCCGGGTTGATCCGCTCGCTCTCGTAGATCGGCCGGCCCGCATCGTCGAAGCCGGTCTGCACGGTCCGCTCGAAGTGCTCGCCCTTGGCGGCGGCCTCCTTGGCGCGCTCGTTGTAGGAGACCACGTTGCGCACGCCGATCTTGGACATCCGCCGATAGCGGTCCTCCATCTCGCGCACGGTCCACTTCAGGGCGACGATGGCCTTCTTGGGATCGGTCACCACCGGCGCCAGCAGGTGCGGGATGCCGTCGTAGACGGACAGCTCCAGCATCTTCGGGTCGATCATGATGAACCGGACCTGCTCCGGCGGCAGGCGGTAGAGGATCGACAGGATCATGGCGTTGACGCCCACCGACTTGCCCGAGCCGGTGGTCCCGGCGATCAGTAGGTGGGGCATCTTGGACAGGTCAGCGATGTACGGCTCGCCGCCGATGTTCTCGCCCAGCGCCATGGGCAGGGCCTGGGTGGTCTTCTCGTACTCGGGTGAAGCCAGCAGGTCGCGCAGGTAGACGGTCTCCCGCTTCTGGTTGGGCAGCTCGATGCCGATCGCGTTGCGGCCGGACACCACCGAGACCCGGCAGGCGGCGACGCTCATCGAGCGGGCGATGTCGTCGGAGAGGGCGACGACCCGGGCGCTCTTCACGCCGGCGGCGGGCACCAGCTCGTAGAGGGTGACCACGGGGCCCGGGCGGATCTGGTCGATCTGGCCGCGGACGCCGAACTCGGCCAGCACGCTCTCCAGCAGCTGGGCGTTCTGGCGCAGGGCGCCCTCGTCGAACTGGGCGGCGCGAGGCTTGGGCTTGGCCAGCATGGCCAGCTCCGGCAGGGCGAAGCCGCCGGGGCGGGCGAACTCGAAGCTGGCCTGGGCCTCGCGAACCTCGCGGCCGGACTCCTTGGGCGGCGCCTTCGGGGCCTTGATGTTGAGCGGAATGGGCGGGGCGGCCCGGACGGGTGCGGCCTGCGGCCCGTCGTCGTCATCCTCGAAGGCGGCCACCGGGGCGGGGGTGCGGATCTCCAGCCCCTTGCGGCGCGGCGCGCTCTTGGGCGGGGTCGCGGGGCCGGCGGTCTTGCCCCGGGGCTTCAGCTGCGGCAGCCCGGCGAACTGCGGCCGCGGGAGAGCCAGTGCATAGGCCAGCGTCGCCGCGGCGATCAGGCCGAGGATCCCGCCGGTGACGGCCTGGGCCCCCGGCAGCCGCGCGAAGTCCAAGAGGCCGCCCAGCCAGTGCATCAGGCTCTCGCCCCAGAAGCCGCCGAGCCCCTTGGCCAGCGGCCAGGTGGCGGGCGGGGCGGGCAGGGCCAGCAGGCCGGCCAGCGCCACGACGCCGACGGCGCCGATCAGCGCGCGGCGGCGGAGCGCCTTGCGGGTCAGGTCGGGCTCGGGCGTCGCGACCCGCGATAGGCCCAGCAACACCATCACCAGGGCCGCGAAGCCGGAGGCCAGGCCCAGCGACTGCACCCCAATGTCGGCGATCACCGCGCCGGGCCCGCCCAGCACGTTGGTCGGGCCGTACGCCGAGGCCGCGTTCAGGCTGGGGTCCGCGGCGTTGTAGGTGGCCAGGGCCACGGCCAGCGCCACGCCGGCCACGGCGATCACCCCGCCGCGAAGGCGGGCGGTGTTCGGGTGCGTCCAGGCGAGGGCCGCGATGTGCAGCCCCAATTCCATGCCCGTTCGCCGCGCCGTCCGCGCCATCAGACACCCCATGCTCGATTCTTGGCCCCATCTGTGCCGTGCGAGGGTTAAGAGGCGTTTACTGTGAAGGCTGAAGCGTGGCCGGAAAGCCCACTCTGGGGCGCCGGCGCCACGGCGCAGCTTCGCCGCAATCCGAACACAAGGGTGAACCGCAGCTGACTGGCGGATCAGGCTGCGTTCAGACGCGTTGGCCGAACGTGCACTGTCCCAAGCGCCGCCCGGCGCGCAGCCAGTCGAGGATTGCAGCGATGCCATCCCCCATCCGCCGCCTGCCGATCGCCGCCCTTCTCGCCGCCGCCGGCGTGGGACTGTCGGCCTGCGAGTTGGAGGACGTGGCGTTCTGGGACCGCTCGGCCGCGCCGCCGCTGGACCTGCCGGCGACGTTCGACGCCCCGCCGCCGCCGCTGGCGCTCGCCCCGGATCCCTGGGAGCTGCCGCCCGCGCCACCGGCCCGGGTCGGGCGGCTGGCCTCCTACGATGACGGCTACGCCTGGGCCGAGCGCGCCTACGCCGTCGACCAGGCCTTCTACCAGGCCCCGCCGGACTACGGCTTCCAATACGACAACGTCCAGCCCTGGGCCTGGGAGACCGAGGACGACTGGATGCTCTACGCGGAGCCGATCGACCACGGCTATCGCTACTATTATTACGAGCCGGAGACCGACTACCCCTACTTCGTCCGGGACGACGAGTTCGGCTACGGCTACGACGACTTCGGGCGGCTGGTGATCATCTACGACCTAGCCGGCCGGGTGCTGCCGCAGAACATCCTCTATGAGCGCGCCGACCACGCCGGCCGCTACTGGGCGCGCGCCAAGGCGCTGCGCAAGGCGGCCGCCCGCGAGCGGCGCATGCGCATCGCCGAGGAGCAGTGGTTCGCCCGCCAGCCGGTCCTGGTGCAGACCCAGACCGTGTGGATCGAGGCCGCCGCCCGCGAGGACGACTGGCGCGCCTACCGTGACCGCACCGGCGCCCGCGAGCTGCGCCGCTTCAAGCCCGAGCGCGAGCGCCGCGAGCGCGACATCGCCCGAATGGCCCGGGTGCAGGAGCGGATGGATCGCCGGCAGGCGAGGCGGCAGGACGACGGCGAGCGCCGCGTGTTCGCCGCCCTTCCCGCGCCGGAGCGCTTCGGCTTCCAGCCCGATCGCCGGGAAGAGCGTCAGCGCGAGCGGACAGAGCGTCAGGCCGAGCGTCGGCAGGAGCGCGCGGGGCTGCAGGTCGAACGCGCCGGCGAGGCCGTGCGGCTGCAGGCTCCTGACCGCCAGGTCGAGCGGCAGGCGGAGCGTCAGTCCCGGCGTGAAGAACGTCAGGCCCAGCGCGTCGAGCGCCAAGCGCGTCCCGACCGCCAGCAGGCCCAGGCCATCCGCCCGGAGCGGCAGGAGCGGCAGCTCGAACGCGCCCAGCGCCAGGCCGAACGCCAGGCTCGCCCCGAACGCGACGCGCGGCAGGTCGAGCGCCAGGCCCGGCGCGAGCAGGAGCGGGTCCAGGCTCAGGCTCAGCGCGCCCAGGCGCAGCGGCCCGAACGGGCCGAACGTCAGGCGCAGCGCGCCGAGCGCCGGTCGGGCCGCGAGCGCGCCGCCGGCGAGGCCGCCCGCGACGCCAACGCGCGGGTGGAACAGCTTCGCCAGCGCGAAGGCCGCGCCGGCCAGGAACGGGCGGAGCGGGAGCGCGCCCGGGCCGAGCGTCAGTCGCGCGAGCGCAACGACGCCGAGCGCCAGGTCCGCGCCGCAGAACGGCAGGCCAGAGCCGAGCAGGAGGGCCGCCAGCGCGCCGAGCGGGAGGGCCGCCAGCAGCAGCAGGCCGAGCGCCAGGCCCGCGCCGCCGAGCGGCAGGCCAGG
>NZ_DATAGM010000015.1:0-4404 GCF_036263695.1 Phenylobacterium sp. | reverse complement strand
GGTCGGCGAGGCGAACGCCGAGGTCGAAGCCATCCGCCACGACGTCGACCAACCTGCCTTCGGTGACGAGGTCGACGTGCACCTGGGGGTATCGTCGAAGGTACTCGAGGATCAGCGGCGACAGGACCTCGCGCGCCGCTGTGGCGAACGCATTGATCCGCAGGACGCCGGAAGGGGTCGCCTGCTGTCCCCGCACCAGGTCCATGGCGCCGTGGATCTCCTGCAAGGCAGGTCCGACCTGATCCACGAAGCGGCGGCCGGCGTCGGTCAGCGCCACGCTTCGCGTGGTTCGGTTGAACAGCCGCACGCCAAGGGCGGCCTCCAGCTTTGCGACCGCGTTGCTCAGCGCTGTCGCCGACACCCCGAGGTCGAGGGCCGCGCGTCGAAAGGAGGCGCGCCTTGCGATGGCGAGCACCGCATCGAGGTCGGAGAGATTGGGTCGGTACATTGATCCGGATTTCGTGACGCTACGTCCCTGGTTGTCCCGCTTATCGCGACGCCAGTCGAGGCTTAGCTAACGGCAAGACGAAGCGAGAAGGAGCCAGAAGATGCAGTCCGCGATTGCAGCCTATTTCGACGCCGACCGGCGGGGCGACGTCGAGGCCTTGACCGAAGTCTTCGCGCTTGAGGCCGCCGTGGTCGACGAGGGCCGCACCTACGTAGGCGGCGAGGCAATCGGCGCGTGGTGGTCGGAGACAAAGGCTCGGTACCAGACGGTCCTCCAGCCGCTGGAAGTCCGCGAGGGCGCCGAAGCGACCGTGGTTCGGGCGAGGGTGAGTGGGAACTTCCCCGGCAGCCCCGCCACCCTGACGTTTGCCTTCCAGCTGGACGCGAACCGGATCAAGGCCCTGGAGATCGGCGCATGAGCGGCTTCCTCACCCTGGAGGGCAAGCGGGCCGTGGTCACCTCCGGCACGCGCGGCGCGGGCGCAGCCACGGTCGCCTTGTTCCGCGAACTGGGAGCCGACGTCCTCACCGTGGCGCGGTCACGAGCCGACAGTTCGCCGGAGCACCTGTTCGTCGCCGCGGACCTCAGCACACCCGAGGGCTGTGACGCCGTCGCCTCCGCGGTGCGGGAGCGATTGGGGGGCGTGGACATCCTCGTCCACATGCTTGGCGGCTCCGCTGCGCCTGCGGGCGGATTTGCGGCCCTGGACGACGCGATCCGGGCGAAGGAGCTCGACCTTAACCTGATGCCGGCGGTCCGCCTCGATCGGGCGCTCGTCCCAGCGATGATGGATCAGGGCGCCGGCGTGGTCATCCACGTGACCTCGATCCAAAGGCTGATGCCGCTCCCGGAGGCGACGACCGCCTACGCGGCGGCCAAGGCGGCGCTGTCCGTCTACAGCAAGAGCCTTTCCAAGCAGGTCGCGCCCCACGGCGTGCGCGTGCTGCGCGTGGCGCCGGGCTGGATCGAGACGGAAGCCGCAGTCGCCTCGGCTGACCGTCTCGCCCGAGACGCCGGCGTCGACCGCGAAGGCGGAAAGCAGATCATCATGGACTCGTTGGGCGGCATTCCGCTCGGTCGCCCTTCGAAGCCGGAGGAGGTGGCGAACCTGATCGCCTTCCTGGCCTCTGAGCGCGCCGCGTCGCTAACGGGCGCCGAATATCTCATCGACGGAGGAACCGTGCCCACGGCGTGAGGGGCGCAGTCCCGAGCGCAACGACCTGCGGAGCCGTTGGTTTTCTTTGCGACGCGAGAGGGACTGCGATGACCAGCAGGAGTGAAATCGTTTTCGCCCAGGCTGGAGGCCGCGACCTGAGGCTTGATCTCTTCCGGCCTGACGGGGAGCCGCGGGCGATCATCCTCATGGTGCACGGCGGCGGCTGGCGGCGCGGTTCACGGGAGGGGATTGCAGCTTACGGCCGCGTCTTTGCGCGCTTGGGTTTCGTCACGGTCGCCGCCGAATACCGGCTGCTCGACGAGGCGCCTTGGCCAGCCCAATTGGACGACGTGGAAGCGGCCGTGATGTGGGCGGCGAGGAATACGGACAACCTGGGCGCGCCGGCTGGGCGGATGGCGCTGTTGGGCTTCTCAGCCGGTGGACATTTGGCTTTGTTGGCGGCCGACGACCTGAAAGACCAAGTGGCGGCGGTGATCGCCTTGTTTCCGCCCGTCGAGCTTGTGACCGATACGCCCAGCGCCGCACAGACCGCGGCGAGTAAGCTGCTCGACGACGGCGCGACGGAGGACGCCGCGCGCCTGGCGAGCCCGCTGCACCGGGCGGGACCGAACTTCCCGCCAACCTTCCTTATACACGGCGCGGAGGACTGGGTGGTCCCTCACGCCACGAGCCAGGCGATGTTCGAGGCCTTGTCTTCCGCGGGGGTGAAGGTGGAGCTGCATATCTACGCCGGCCACACCCACGAATTCGCGGACGCGCCGTACATGATGGAATCCGTGGCGGCGGAGGTGGCCAACTTCCTGCATCGGATGGTGGTGGACCCCGCAGGCGCACGGCAGGAGGACCTGAAGCACAATTCCTTCGCCCGCAACGCTCAGGCGCGGCGCTGACGCCGAGCCGACGCGACGGGGGTCTCGTTGGCAGCGGCTCGGATCGAACGCGCCCTTCCCAGGTTCTCACCCCGGCTCATTGCTCAAAGGAATTGCGGAAATGGACCAGTTCACCGGCGGCTGCCTCTGCGGCGACGTGCGGATCGTCGCCTCCGGCCGTCCGTACCGGGTCGGCCTCTGCCACTGCCTGGACTGTCGCAAGCATCACGGCGCGCTCTTCTTCGCTGCCGCCATCTTCCCGCAGTCCGCGGTGACCATCGATGGGGAGACCAACAACTACCAGGGGCGGGCGTTCTGTCCCCGCTGTGGCTCGTCCGTGTTCGCGCGCTATGCCGACGAGATTGAGGTTCACCTGGGCGCTCTGGACGCGCCCGATCAACTTGCGCCGACCTACGAGGCTTGGAGTGTCCGGCGCGAATCCTGGCTGCCCGATTTCCCGCACATGAGATCGTACGCTCGCGATCGGGAGAGTGCTGATCGGCACGAGAGCGCGCCATAACCGTGTGTCGCCGGCTCTGAGTGCCGCCTTGCCGGGAAGACTATCGGCGCCAAGAATGGCTTTGATGGCCCGCCCAGAGATCCACTACTCCGTTTCGACATGGCGACAGCCGGCGCCGCAGCCGGCGTCGGCCGCCAGAAGCGCAATGATCTCTCAGCTGGCGCAGGCGATCACTGCGGCCGGCCCCGGCAGGCTCCGTGTTGCGGTCGACGGACGCACCGCGGCAGGGAAGACCAGCTTCGGCCACGAGCTCGCCCTAGCGATCGTCGAGCTGGGACGGCCTGTCCTGCGGGCCAGCCTGGACGATTTCAAGCGACCCTGGCGGGAGCGGCATCTCTACGACCGGGAAAGCGGCGAAGGCTACTATCGGAACGCCTTCGACTACGACCGCGTGAAGTCACTCCTGCTGGAGCCCTTCGCGCACGGCGAATGCGCCCTCTGCGCCATCGATCCGCGAACACAGGTCGACCATTCCGACTTGGTGACGCCCGCGGGGCGTGACGCCGTACTGGTGGTTGATGGCGTGTTCGCCTTCCGCGCCGAACTCAACGCGTGTTGGGACTACAGGATCTGGCTGGAAGTCAGGCCCGAATTGTCCGTTGCGCGAGGGTTGGACAGGGATGGCGGCGACCTCTCGGTGCTCACCGACCGCTACCTCGTGTCAGAGAACATCTATCTAGCCGAGGAAGAGCCCCTCCTGCGTGCGGACGCCGTAGTCGACAACACCGACTTCGTCGCTCCAGTGCTGCTGCGGCTACGGGCGATCACGGCTCAGGCGTGACCCTGACCTCTGCCGGGGCGGCCGGACGTCGCCTCTAGCTGAGACTCGCCAACGCCGCCCTTTCAAACGCCATCAGGTCCTCCGTGCGGCCTTCCTTCACCTTCAGCGTCCATTTCGGGTCCTGCAGCAGGGCGCGGCCGACGCCGACCAGGTCGAAGTCACCGCGCTCCAGGCGGCGCTCCAGCTCGTCCAGGGAGGCGGGCTGGGAGCCTTCGCCGGCGAAAGCGGCGATGAACTCGCCGGAGAGGCCCACCGAGCCGACGGTGATGGTCGGGGCCCCGGTCAGCTTCTTGGCCCAGCCGGCGAAGTTCAGGTCCGAGCCCTCGAATTCCGGCTCCCAGAAGCGGCGCTGCGAGCAGTGGAGGATGTCGGCGCCGGCGTCGGTGAGGGTGGTGAGCCAGGCTTCCATCTCGTCCGGCGTGTGGGCGAGCTTCACGGCGTAGTCCTGCTGCTTCCACTGGGAGATGCGCAGGATAACGGGATAGTCCGGCCCGACCGCGCGCCGCACCTCGCGCAGGATCTCGGCGGCGAAGCGCGAGCGGTCCACCAGGCTCGCGCCGCCGTACGCGTCGTTTCGCAGGTTTGTGCCTTCCCAGAAGAACTGGTCGAT
>NZ_DATAGM010000014.1:0-2960 GCF_036263695.1 Phenylobacterium sp. | reverse complement strand
ATCTTCGAGAACCGCTTCATGCACGCGCCTGAGCTATCGCGGCTGGGCGCGGACATCACCGTTCAGGGCGGGGAGGCGCGGGTGCGGGGCGTGTCGGGGCTGAACGGCGCGCCGGTGATGGCGACCGACCTTCGGGCCTCCGTCAGCCTGGTGATCGCGGGCCTCGCCGCCAAGGGCGAGACTGTCGTAAGCCGCGTCTATCACCTGGACCGCGGTTTCGAGCGTTTGGAAGAGAAGCTGGGCGCCTGCGGGGCCCAAGTGCGCCGTCTCAAGGGTGACGGCGAGATGGAGGAATAGGGGCAGGCATGGCAGCTTCCAAGGCGCCGCCGCTGCGTCTCCTGGCGCAGGACGCCGAGGACCTGGCGATCATCTCGGCGGCTGTGCAGGACGCCGTCGTCAAGCTGGGGGACATCGTCTTCGAGGCCAACGCCCGTCGCCTGACGCTGGCCTTCAACCGCTACCGCTGGGAGGCCGGCGGCGAGCGGGTCCGCAGCGGCCTGCAACTCGGCGGAGTGCTGAGCGTGAAGTCCCGCAAGCTGAAGCGCGGGGTGAAGGACGCGGTGGTGGAGATCCTCGCCGTCACCTTCGAACCCGGCGAGGAGGCGCCCGGCGGCAGCGTCGTCTTCAGCTTCGCCGGCGACGCCGACCTCAAGGCCGAGGTGGAGTGCATCGACGTGGTGCTGGCGGACGTATCCGAGCCATGGCCGACGCCCAGGACGCCGGCGCACGAGGTGTAGGCGGTGACCACGCCGCACCAGCAGGCGGAAGCGGCGCTCACCGCCTACGGCCTGGCCTTCCCGGAGACGGATACCGGCCTGGGCTGGGCCTTCACCCGGGTGCTGCGGGTGAAGGGGAGAATGTTCTGCATCTTCGGCGACAAGGCCGAGCCTGAGGATGCGCTGACCATCACCGTCAAGCTGCCGATCTCCTTCGAGATGGTGCAGGACCTTCCATTCGTGCGCGAGAGCCGCGGCTGGTACCGCCAACATCAGTGGGCCATCGCCCATTTCGGCCCGGACGACGACGTCCTGTCGGAGCTGCCGACGCTCAAGGCCTGGCTGCGGCAGAGCTACTGCGCGGTGGCGCCGAAGAAGCTGGGCCGGCTGGTGGAGGCGGGCGGTCCGGCAGGCTGATCCGCGATCAAGGCGCGTGGCGTTCGGCCGCCAGGGCGGATAAAGAGCGCCGCATGCGACGCTTCCGCTTCTCAGACCCCGACTTCCAGGACCGCTTCTCGGCCTTCGTGGACGAGCGGCGGGGCATGCCGGCCGACGTGGAGGCGGTGGTCCGCGAGGTGGTGGACGCCGTGCGCACGGAGGGCCTGGAGGGCCTGATGCGGTTCGCGCGCAAATTCGACGATCCCGCCCTGACCGAAGCGACGCTGCGGGTGAGCGCCGAGGAGATCGCCGAGGGCGCGGCCCGGTGCCCCGCCGAGGTGCGCGAGGCGATCGACTTCGCCGCCCTGCGGATCCGCGCCTACCACGAGCGGCAGCGGCCGCAGGACATGCGGTTCACCGACGAGGCCGGCGTCGAACTCGGCTGGCGGTGGACGGCGCTGGAGGCCGTGGGGATCTACGTCCCGGGCGGTCGGGCGGCCTATCCCTCCACCGTGCTGATGAACGCCGTGCCCGCGGCCGCCGCCGGCGTCGAGCGGATCGCCATGGTGACGCCGCCGGGAGGCCTGAAGCCGGCGGTGCTGGCGGCGGCGAAGGCGGCGGGGGTGACCGAAATCTGGCGGATCGGCGGGGCCCAGGCCGTGGCGGCGCTGGCCTATGGGGCGGGACCGATCCAGCCAGTGGACAAGATCGTCGGCCCCGGCAACGCCTACGTGACCGCGGCCAAGCGGCAGGTCTACGGCGTGGTCGGGATCGACGCCATGGCGGGCCCGTCGGAGATCGTGGTCGTGGCGGACGGGGCCAACGATCCGGCCTGGATCGCCGCCGACCTTTTGTCCCAGGCCGAGCACGATCCGGACGCCCAGTCGATCCTGATCACCGACGACGAGGCCTTCGCCGGGAAGGTGGAGGCGGCGCTGGCCGAGCAGCTTCGCGCGCTCTCGACCGGCGAGGACGCGGCGGCCTCCTGGCGCGACCATGGGGCGGTGATCATCGCGCCGCTCGAGGAGTCGCCGCAGCTGGTGAACCGGATCGCCCCCGAGCACGTCGAGTTCGCCGTCGAGGCGCCGGAGCGGCTGGCGGACCGGGTGCGCCACGCCGGGGCGATCTTCCTGGGCAGGCACGCGCCCGAGGCGGTCGGCGACTATGTGGCCGGCTCCAACCACGTGCTGCCGACCAGCCGGGCGGCGCGGTTCTCTTCGGGCCTGTCGCTGTTCGACTTCATCAAGCGCACCTCGATCATCAAATGCGACCAGGCGGCCTTCGAAGTCCTAGGCCCGCCCACCGTCGCCCTCGCCGAGGCGGAGGGCCTGCCCGCCCACGCGCGCTCGGCGGCGATCCGGCTGGGGCGGGGCTGACGCCGCAGCCCCATGCGCCGGCGGGCCCGAGCCGCTAAATAGGCCGCGATGCTCCGGATATCCGAACTCAAGCTGCCCCTCGACCATGCGCCCCAGGCGCTGCCGGCGGCGATCGCCAAGCGCCTGGGCGTGCGCACCGAGGATTTGGTGCGCTGGTCGGTGTGGAAGCGGGCCCACGACGCCCGCCGGAAGTCCGCGATCCTGAAGGTCTACATCGTCGATGTGGAGGTGAAGGAGGAGGCGGCGGTGCTGAAGCGGCTGACCCGCGACACGCACGTTCGCCCGACGCCGGACACCGCCTACCGCCCGGTGGTCGCCGCGCCGCCCGCGCCGCGGCTAAGGCCGGTGGTGATCGGGGCGGGGCCGTGCGGCCTGTTCGCCGGCCTGATCCTGGCCGAGATGGGCCTGCGCCCGATCATCCTGGATCGCGGCAAGGTGGTGCGGGAGCGGACCAAGGACACCTGGGGCCTGTGGCGCCGCGGCGAGTTGA
>NZ_DATAGM010000013.1:0-4839 GCF_036263695.1 Phenylobacterium sp. | reverse complement strand
CCGCCTGCCGCAGCTTCGCGCGCTGGCGCCACTCGTCCGGCCAATCGCCGCCGGCGGCGAGCTCATTGAACTTGGCGTCGGCGGCGCGGTAGCGGCCGGCGGCGTTCAGGGCCTCGCCCTCGGCCAGGATGCGCCGGGCGTTGAAGGCGATCTCCAGGTCGCGGATGCGGGTGAGGGCGGCCTCGGCCTGGGCGCCCACTTCCGGATTGGCCGGCGCGGCGCGGATCTGCTCGGCCAGGGCGCGGGCTTCGCCGAACTGGTTGGACCGCGCGAGCTGGCGCGATTCTTCCAGCTGCAGTCGCTGGCGCAGCCCGGGGCTGATCCGCGGATTGTCGGTAGCCAGGCGGCGCAGCTCGCCGATCCGGGCTTGGGCGTCGGCGGCCATCGTCGCTTCCTCGCCCTCCGGCTCGGGACGGGCGCGCAGGGCTTCCAGCGCGGCCTCGACGGGGGCGTCGATCTCGCGCTGCTCGATCCGCTCGCGCAGTCGGGCCAAGTTCTGGGCCACGTTGGGCGAGGCGTTCGGGTTCACTTGTTCGGCGATGCGGCGCGCGCCGGCGAAGTCGCCGCGCTCCAGCGCCACGTTGGCCAGGCGCAGGCGCACTCGGTCGTAGAAGCCCGCTTCCAGCGGGCAGCCGCGGTTCAGCAGCGCGTTGAACGCGCTCTCGGCGGCGTCCAGCTGGCCCGCCTCGAGAAGACGGTTGGCGCGCTCGTATTCGGCGTCCGCCGCCGCGATCCCGGAGCGGAAGCTGATGTCGGCGCGCAGCGAGCGGGCTTCGGCCGCCGCCCGAGCGTCGCCGCTGGCGGTCACCTGCCGGATCAGCTCCTCGGCCCGGCCGGTGTTCCCCCGGCGCCATTCGGCGCGGGCGAGCTTCACCTTGGCCCGAACCGCAGTCCGCTGCCGGTCGGGCGGGAAGCGCGACAGCCGCTCGAAGATCTGCGCGGCCTCGTCGTAACGCCGCTCGCGGTAGGCGTCGTCCCCGCGGTCCATCTCCACCTGCTGGGGCGTGCGGGCACGGGTGGAGCGCGAGGCGCCGGCGCCACGCGACGGGGTGGAGGCGCGCTCGGAGGACTCGCCCGGCTCAGGGCAGTTCTGCGCGGCGGCCGGGGCGGCGGCCAGCACGCTGGCGCTGGCGAGCAGGAGGGCCGTCGCGGAGACGGCGGGAAAGCTCAGTCGGGCCATTCTAGAAGGGGGTCCTTAGGGTGTTGATCCGGGCCTGCGCGGGCCGGCCGATCAGCGTGAAGGGCACACTTTCCTCGAGCTCGACTTGCACGAGAGCGGTGAGCTGCATGGCGCCCGTGCGGTCGCGCGCATAGGCGCTCTCGTCCGGGAAGGTGGGCAGGTTCACCGTCTTCACTCGTCCCTTGATCGGCGGATGCTGACCGAAGAAGTCGATGTGCACGTTGTCCCCTTGGCGCAGACGCTTGGCGTCGGCCAGGGGCACGACGAACTCACCGGCGAGCGGAGCCGTCGCCGGGGCCAAAGTCAAGAGCGGCGCCCCCCGGCCGAGCACCTCGCCGGGCTCAACCTTGGGGTCTGCGACAATGCAGTCACAGGGGCTGGCGACGGCGACGCGGACGCCCTCGAGCGTCTCCATGGAGGCCAGCGCCTGCCGCGGCTGGACGCGCTCGCCTTTGGCCGCGCTCCAGGCCAGCACCGCCCCGGTGTCGGGCGCTCGCACCGTCTGGGGCGCCGAGCTGGTCAGCACGCCGTTGGAATCGATCACGAAGGTGCGGGTCAGGGCTGAAATCAGCACGAAACCCACCAGGCCCAGGCCCACCAGCCAGAGCACGGCGATCAGCGCCAGCCGCTTGGCCAGGGCGCTTTTGTCCTCGGATACCGCCACCGACGTGCGGCGGGGGGCCGTGAAGTTGTCCCGCTGGGCGATGGCCAGCACGTCGCTGGCGGTCAGCGATTCGCCGCTGATCAGCGCGCCCACCAGGTAGTGCAGCAGCGACAGGTTGGTGGGCGACAGCTCGGTGAACAGATAGACCGCCGCCTTCTCGGCCGGGTCGACGCGGCTGACCTCGGCGGTCGCCTCCATCTCCAGGGCGAAGTTCTCGAACTGGAACTTGAGCTTCAGCTCGACCAGCTCCTTCTCCCGGGGCAGGGGCTCCACGCCGTCCACCCGCACGGCGGCCACCGACCAGTCCCGCGAGCGGTAGGTCTTGTCGCCGATGGTGACGAGCAGCGGGGTGCGCAGACGGACGAACTGGCGCTGCGTGAACGCCTCGTGCACGAACATCGACGTGGCCATGACGAACTCCTTGGGCTTGGCGCGTCAGGGGAGAAGGGCGGCGAGCGAGCTCACCGGGTTTCGAGCCAGCCCCAGATAAATCAGGATAAGGCTTACGAAAGTGAGGACGGCGACGGCGTGCATCGCCAGGGACGAATGGGCGAGCACCCGCGCGTTGAACCAGCCCACGTTCCGCACCGAGACGGTGTTCTGCCGCGTCCACTTCTGCTGGTCCTGGCGGAAGAAGATGTAGGTTTTGATCAGCGCGCCGTAGATCTGGTTGAAATACATCAGCGCCGGGTAGCTCCACTTCACCTTCGAGCGGGCGGTGAGCAGGCCCAGCGTCTGAATGTAGCGGGTCAGCAGCACCCAGTAGCCGTAGAGCAGCAGCGGGCCCCAGCCGTAGGCGCAGGCGGCGATGATCGCCGCGGTGGGGCCGATCAGGCCGGTCCACATGCTCATCCGCTGGTCGAAGATCGACCACCAGACGAACAGGCCCATCGGCTTGGTGCCCAGCTTCAGGGCCCGCTCATTGGTCCGCAGCATGTTGCCGAACCAGCGGCGCATCAGCACCGTCGCCGACCTCAGGAAATCCGGGTCCGGCGGCGTCTCGATGGTGGTGACCACCCGGTCCGGCACATAGAGCATCTCGCGGCCGCTCTTGAGGATCGAGTACCAGGAGCTCTTGTCGTCGCCGGTCAGGAACTTGATCCGGCCGAGCCGCCAGTGGTCGACGTAGTCCTCCTCGACGTCGGCGATGAACGCCGGGCTGGTCGCGACCGAGGCGCGGAAGGCGCTCATCCGACCGGTCAGGGTCAGCACCCGCTTGGACAGCGCCACCGAGCTCATGCCGATCTGCCGCTGGGCGAAACGGACGTTGTACCAGTCGCGGAAGATGGTCGCCCCGCGGACCTCGCAGACCTCGTCGGTGGTCAGCGCGTCCATCCTCGGCATCATCTTGAAGAAGGGCAGGGTGCCGCGCAGCAGGCCCGGCTCCAGGATCGAGTCGCCGTCGATCAGCGCGACCACCGCGTCCGGCGGCGGCATCAGCTTGGCGATGACCCTGAGGCCCTGGGCGATGGCGTCCCGCTTGCCCGTGCCGGGAATGCGCACGAACACCAGCTTCACCCGCTCGGGCATCTCCAGCGCCTCGAACAGGTGCTTGATCAGCCGCTGGTCGCTCATCTCGACGATCGAGCAGACCAGGGTCACGTCGGAGCCGCAGTTGGCGGCCTCGAGCATGGCCGCCCGATAGACGGTGTGGGTGGTCTCGGTGTCTATCCGGAAGCTGGTGAGCAGCAGGTAGACGTGGCTCGGCATGCCCTCGTCGCCCATCGCGTCGCACTGGCGGCGCAGGGGCGGAAAGATAATGTAGCGGTAGATCAGGCTACGGGTGAGGTTGGTGATGCCCCAGCCGTAACGCCAGGCGGAGATGGCCCCGATGCCCAAGAGCACGTGGGACGCGCGCCGGTCCCACCAGTCCATGGGAAGGACAAGCGCCAACGCCACCAGGACGGCCGCATAGATGACCATCCCCGCCATCACTCACCTCCACTCGAGAGGCCGCCCGAGGGCGGCCTCAACGCCTCACCAGCACAGGCCAGCATAGTCCTGGTTGTTGGTCCGGGCGCCCGAGTTGATGCGCACCAGGTCGACGACCACCTGATCGTCGCGCCGGGTCTGCATCACGTCCCGGAACTTCGGGTCGGCGTTGCCGACCACCAGCACCTGCGCGTGGGCCCGCAGCTCGTCGAGCGTGTCGACCATCAGGTCGGCCAGGTGCGGCAGGTTGGTGCGGATGTAGGAGTGGTTCGAGTTGAGGTCCGTGTAGCGGACGTTCTCGTCGAAGATCTTCAGGCGGTAGCCCTTGCCATGCAGCCGCTCGGCGATCTCCACCAGCGGGCTCTCCCGCAGGTCGTCGGTGCCGGCCTTGAACGACAGGCCCAGGAAGCCGATGTCCTTGTGGCCGGACTGGGTGATCATCTGGAAGGCGCGCTGGATCTGCACCTCGTTGGCGATCGAGACGCCGTCGAGCAGCGGGGTCTGCACGTTCAACGCCCGCCCCTTGGCGCGCAGGGCCCGCAGGTCCTTGGGCAGGCACGAGCCGCCGAAGGCCATGCCGGGCTTCATATAGGCCGGCGAGATGTTCAGGCGCGTGTCCATGCACAGCGCCTCCATCACCTTGTGGCCGTCGATGCCGCAGGCCTTGGAGATGTTGCCGATCTCGTTGGCGAAGGTGAGCTTCGTCGCGTGCCAGCAGTTGTTGGCGTACTTGATCGCTTCCGACGTGGTGATGTCGACCAGCATCTCCGGCGAGTTCAGGTGCGCGTTCAGCTGGCGCAGGCGGGCGAGGGTCAGCTCGTCCTCGACGCCCAGGATGATCACCGACGGATTGTCGTAGTCGTGGATCGCGGTCGCCTCGCGCAGGAACTCCGGATAGTAGGCGATGCCGAAACCGCCGCGGGCCTTCTTGCCGCTGGCCTCCTCGAGGGCGGGAATGATCGCGCCGGTCATCGATCCCGGCAGCATGGTCGAGCGCACAACCACCGAGTGGAAGTCGCTCTTCTGGGCGATGGCCGCCCCGATGTCCTGGGCCGCGCCGACC
>NZ_DATAGM010000012.1:0-7162 GCF_036263695.1 Phenylobacterium sp. | reverse complement strand
CCGGTCAGGTTCCGATAGAGAACCCGACCGGAGGCTTCTTCTCTATGAAGGCCATCTATCTGATCGCCGCGTCCGCCGCCGCTCTCAGCGTGGCGGCCTGCCACCCGGCCCCGAAGCGGCTGACGCGGCTCGACTGTCCTGAGACCCAAGGCGCCCTCACCCGCATCGGCCAGGCCGCCGACGGGCGCAGCTGCGCCTACGTCAGCGAGAACGGCGCCGAGGTCAGCCTGCGAATCGTCGAGGTGCAGGGCGGGCTCGACGCCACCCTCGCCCGGCTCGAGCAGGAGCTGAGGAGCTACATCCCGCCGCAAGCAGCCGCCGCGCCGGCCGCGGTTCAGAGCGCTGAGGCGCCGACGGCGGCCGAACCTGCCGCCGCCGCCGAGACCGCCGCGGTGGACGCGGCCGAGGGCGGCTCCAGCGCCGCCGCCGCGGCCCAGAAGGCCTCCGCCGAGGCGCGGGCCGACGCCGGCGGGCGGCTGAACGTCGAAGCGAGCGGTCCCGAGGGCGCCGAGGTGGTGCGGGTCGACATCCCGGGCATCCGCATCGAGGCCGACGAGGCCAACGACAAGGCCAACATCCAGATCGGCAAGATGACCATCCAGGCCGGCGACGAGGGGGCGACCGTCCGCACGCGCCGCGACGTGCGGCTGCGAGGCGAGGCCCTGTCGCGTGAGAAGCGCGGCGTGCGCGCCCGGCTGGTGATCGCCGGCGACCAGGTGGAGCCGAATTGGCGCTACCTGGAATACGAGGTGGGCGGCCGCAAGACCGGCCCGTTGGCGGTGGCCCTGGTGCGCGCCAAGGAAGGCGAAGCCATGGACCACGACCACGGCGATGTGGAGCGTTTGGTCCGGCGGAACGGCGGGGTGTGACGGCTGAAGCGCCCCCTCCACCGCCTCTCCCGGCGCGCAGGCGACGGGAGGTGGATCGGCGAGACGGAGGGCGCGCCCGGCGCTCTAGTTGACCGGCTGGACCTCGACGACCTTGTAGGTCAGCGGCCGGCCGTCCTCGTCGGTGACGGTGACGTACTCGCCCACCGCGAAGCGGTGCTCGCCCAGCCGGTAGACGGGCTCGTCGTCGACCGCATCATCTTCGTCATAGTCGAAGAACCAGCGCTGCCCGCGCTTGGCCAGGCGCCCGTCGGCGGGGTCCTCGTCGGGGGCGAAGCGGCGCACGGCGCAGTCGTTCTTGTGTTTGGCGTAGGCGGTCTCGTCGAGCTTGCCGTCGGCCGTCAGCGGCGCGGTGAGCGCGTAGCCGCGGTGATCGTCACCTCCGGCAAATTCGGTGCCGGGATTGCGGGCCAGCCGCATGACGATGCGCGAAAGAGTCATCGAACCTAGACCTCGTTAGTGGGACAGGAACAGCGACGGCTGGTCTGCGCCGAGCAGTGTGCGCGTCGTGCCCCCGAAAATGAATTCCTGCAGCCTTGGATGTCCGAACGCGCCGGCCACGAGAATGTTCGCCGACAGGCGCTGACAAGCCTTCAGAAGGCAGGGCCCGACCTCGCCCGGCTCCTCGAGCAGCTGGACCTCGGAGGTCACGCCACGGGCGGCGTAGTAGGCCTGCAGCCGCGCCGGATCGAACTTGCGGGCCTTGACCCCGGCCAGGATCACCACTTGGCTCGCCTTCTCCAGCAGCGGCAGGGCCAAGCGCGCGGCGCGGGAGGCTTCCTTGCCGCCGTCCCAGGCGACCGCCATGACCCCGCCGATCGACAGGCTCTCACGGGCGATCAGCACCGGCCGCTGCTCGTCGACGACGATCTGCTGGAAGGACTCGGCCAGCGGCCCGCGGCCGCGCGGCGGATCGTTGCTGAACACCACCACGTCGGAGAGCCGGCTCTCGGCGGAAAGCCCGGCCCAGACCGGCGTCTTGAGCGAGACCAGCGACTTCTTCGGATAGGGACAGGCGTCCATCGCGGCCTGGGCATGGCGCTCGCCCACGGCGGCGGCCTCGCGCAGCGACTCCAGGGCCGTGGTCTGTACGCCGCCCAGGAAGCCCTCGCCCATCCAGGGCATCACGTCGGCCACGTCGGCGGGGGTGTAGACGCCCGCCAGTTCGGCGCCGAACGGCTCGGCCAGCATCGCGGCGGCCTTGATCGCCTCGCGGTCCCCTGCACCCCCGGATAGAGGCGCCATGATCCTGGCCCAGCTCATTCAACTTCCCCCATTCACCCGGAGCCTTTGCGGCGCTCGGCGGTTCGACACATTGATCTTTCTCAGGCCATCCGTCAGTTCAGAACCTTGACTGTGAAAGGAACGCACAGGTGAGAAAAGGGCTGCGCCGCAAGGTGGAACCTCGCGCCTGGCAGCGGATGCTTTCCGGCCGCCGGCTTGACCTGCTCGACCCCTCGCCCATGGACATCGAGATCGAGGACATCGCCCACGGTCTGGCCCGCGTCGCGCGCTGGAACGGCCAGACGGTGGGCGAGCACGCCTTCTCCGTCGCTCAGCACTCCATCGTCGTCGAGGAGATCGTGGCCCACATTCGCCCCGAAATCGAGCCCCGCTGGCGGCTGGCGGCCCTGCTGCACGATGCGGCGGAATACGTGATCGGCGACATGATCAGCCCGTTCAAGGCGGCGCTGGGGATGGACTACAAGGCTTTCGAGGAACGTCTGGAGACGGCGATCCACGTCCGCTTCGGCCTGCCGGCCAAGGCGCCCGCCGAGGTCAAGACGCTGATCAAACAGGCGGACCGAGCCTGCGCCTTCTTCGAGGCGACGCAGCTGGCCGGCTTCGCCTACGACGAGGCGCTCGACTTCTTCGGCGCGCCGCCGGCCGGCTACGACCTGCACATCGAGCCGCTGCCGCCGGCCCAGGCCCAGGCCCGCTACGTGCAGCGGTTTCACATCCTCTCCGAGGCGGCGGGCTACACCTCCGCCGCCGTCGCGTTCGGAACGGAGTAGATCCCCATGGTGCTGATCGTCTGCGGCCTTGAGCCCCTGCCCGAGGTGATCGCCGCCCGCCGGCCCTCGCACGTTATCACCCTGCTCGATCCCGCCACCCTGATCGAGACGCCGGCCGGCATCGCGCCCGAGCGGCACCTGCGGCTGGGCGTCAACGACATCTGCGATCCCTGTGAGGGCATGATCCATCCGGACGAGACCGCTGTCGCCCGCATCCTGGAGTTCGGCCGCACCTGGGACGAGGCCGCCCCCATGGTCGTCCATTGCTGGGCGGGCATCAGCCGCTCGACCGCCACCGCCTTCGCCCTGGCCTGCGAGCGGTCGCCCGAGGTGAGCGAACTGGAGATCGCCAGGGTGATGCGCCGGGCCGCGCCGCACGCCTACCCCAATCGGCGCATCGTCGCCCTGGCCGACGACATGCTCGGCCGGCGCGGGCGGATGGTGGATGCGGTGGAGGCGATTGGCGACAACGGCTGGGTCAGCTCCGGGACGCCGTTCGACTTCCCGGTCCGCCACGGATGATGAGCGTCGTCATCGGCCTGTCGGCGGTGATCGTCGCCATCCGCGAGGGCGAAGCCGTGGTGCTGACCGTCCGGCCGCGGGCCAGCGAGCAGGCCGGCCTGCCGTTCGGCCCCTTCGACCCCGGCGGCCACCGCACGTTCGAACTGGCGCTGCGCGCCTTCGTCACCGAGCAGACCCGGTTCGAGCTCGGCTATGTGGAGCAGCTCTACACCTTCGGCGACATGGGCCGGGACGCCCCGCTCGCCGACATGGGCGACGGGAACGGCAAGGCGCGGGTGATCTCGGTCGGCTATCTGGCGCTGACGCCCCATCCCGTCGACATCACGGCCCTGGGGGCGGAATGGGCCTCCTTCGCGCGGTTCTTCCCTTGGGAGGACTGGCGCGGCGGGCGCCCGCCCGCCCTGGGCCCGCTGGAGGAGGCGCTGAAGGCCTGGTGCGGCTGCGGCGGGCCGGCCGAGGGCGCCCAGCGTCTCGCTCGCGCCCGGCTGCTGTTCGCCCTCGACGGCGCCCCCTGGAACGAGGAGCGGGTGCTGGAGCGCTATGAGTTGCTTTACGAAGCGGGCCTGGCGCCCGAGGCGGCGCGCGACCGGGGCGAGACGCCGGCCCGCAGCGAGGCGCTCACCGCCGCGCTCGGCGAGCCGATGATCTCCGACCATCGGCGGATCCTGGCCACCGCCCTCTCCCGCCTGCGCGGCAAGCTGAAGTACCGGCCCGTGGTGTTCGAGCTGATGCCGGACGCCTTCACCCTCTCGTCGCTGCAGCGGACAGTGGAGGCGATCGCGGGCGTGCCGCTGCACAAGCAGAACTTTCGCCGCGCCCTGGAGCGGGCCGACCTGGTGGAGGGGCTGGGCCGGCTGGAGACCGACACTGGCGGGCGGCCTGCCGAGCTGTTCCGCTTCCGCCGCGAGAGCCTGGCGGCCCGGCCGGTTTCCGGCCTCTCGCTGCCGCTGCTCAGGGAGTGACGCGGCCTGCGAAGTCGGCGGGCGGCTCGGGCGCGGCCGGCTGGGCCGCCTCCCAGCGGGCGCGGATATCCAGCGAGGTCTCCCGCGATCCGTCCGGGCTCCATCCGGGCCGGCCGAACAGGTAGCCCACCGCCTCCCTCGGAGATCGGGCCCGACGCAGGTCCGCGGCGATCCCCGCCCATTCGTGGAAGGCGACGCGGAGCGGGTTGAAGCTGGCGATGTTCTTTACCAGGCCGTAGCGGCAGGGCTCCTGCGCCCGCTCCGGCTCGAAGGTGCCAAACAACCGGTCCCAGACGATCAGCACGCCGGCGTAGTTGCGGTCCAGGTAACGGGGGTTGCGGGCGTGATGCACCCGATGGTGCGAGGGCGTGTTGAACACGGCCTCGAACCAGGCCGGCATCTTCCCGATCGCCTCGGTGTGGATCCAGAACTGGTAGACCAGGCTGATCCCCTTCTGGATCGCCACCATGGCCGGCGGGAAGCCCAGGAAGGACAGCGGCAGCCACAGGAGCCACGTGCCCGACACTCCGCCCGTCCAGGTCTGACGCAGGGCCGTGGAGAGGTTGTAGTGTTGGCTGGAATGGTGGTTGACGTGCGCCGCCCACCAGAACCGCCGCTCATGGCTGATCCGGTGGAACCAGTAGTAGGTCAGGTCCTCGGCCAGGAAGAGCAGGCCCCAGACCCAGACGGAGGTCATCGGGATGGTGAACAGCCGGTGCTCGTAGGCCCAGACCGCGGCGGCGAAGGTGAGGCCCCCGATCAGCAGGCCGGCGACGTTGCTGCCCAGGCCCAATGCTAGAGATGCGGCGGTGTCGCGCACCTCGTAGTTCGCCTTGGCCCGGCCCATCCGCGCCAGCACGATCTCCAAAACGATGGCCAGCACGAAGAAGGGGATCGCCAGGGCGACCGGGTCGAAGTCCGGTTTCACGCCGCCAGCTCGTTCGGCGGCCAGGCCTCCATGGCCAGCACCGCGCAGGGCGCGCCCGGATCCCCGAGCTCGAGGCGCAGCCGGCCGTCCCGCAGGGTGGCGGCGACGGCGTTGGTCCAGGGCATGTGCCGCGTCACGTAGCCGTCGCCCACCTGGTAGATCACCAGAGCCAACACGCCGGAGCGGCCGATGGCCCCCCGCCCGTCTGTGGAGACCCAGACCGCGTCGACCGTGCGCGCGAATTCGAGCATCAGCAGGTCCCTCGCCCGCTCCGCCGTCAGCGGCCCAACCGGCTTGGCGATGCGGGCCCAGGCCGAAAGGGCGACGAGCACGCCGACGGCCGCGACCGAGCCGGCGAATTGGATGAGGGTGCCTTTGTCCAACGCGTGTCCTCGAAGTTTCGAGGAGCCTCGGAGCTTGCGGCGGCGCGGTCAAGAAAAACGGCGCGCCCCCGAAGGGACGCGCCGCGAACTCAACTCTCCTCGACCGACGCTTAGAAGCGGCGGCTGTAGGCGACCGACCAAACGTCGGCTTCCAGGTCCTCGTCGAACTCGTGACGAGTGTAGTCGACGCGGACGCCGTTCTGGCCGTCGAAGAAGTACTGGCCGCCGACGCCGAAGGCCCAGCCGTCCAGATCGTCCGACGCCGAGCCGAAGCCGGTCGCCGAGGCTTCGATCTCAGCGGTCGAATAGCCGACGCGGCCGAGCAGCTCGAAGTTCTCGTTCAGGGGCAGGAAGCCCACGGCGTAGATGCCGAGTTGGTGCTTCAGTTCGAGGTCGGCGGTCACGCCCGGGGCGATGGTGACTTCTTCGTCGTTCACGCCAAAGGCGGCTTCGCCTTCGACGCCAAAGTTCGGGTGAAAACGGGCGCCCAGGCGAGCTTGCACCGCACCGAGGTCGCCGTCTTCAGCGTCGAGGTGGGCGTAGCCGATGTTGCCGTAAACAGAGGTGGCTTCTTGAGCCGAAGCCAGGCCGGGGAGGGCCAGGAGTGCAACGGCCGAGGCCGCGACAACGAGAGATTTCATGTTCTTGTCTCCAAATGCGGTTCTGCGCCGCGTGGGTGCTCTACCGGTTGAATCGGGGCAAAATCGAGTCGGCAGCCCGACTCTGTGACGCCTCAGCGACGGCCTGTGGCCGATGAGCCACACGGCAAACAGGCCCGAAAAGGCGCGTTTCTCATGTGAATTCCGCCAGATGGGCCCGCTCGCCGCGGCGGAGCCGGTCGCCGCTGCGGGTGGTCTCCGGCGACGGGGGCCGCCGCCGGATCAGGGGCGAATCGGCCCGACTGAGGCGAACGGCCACGGTCTGTACCGCCAAGGTTTTACACGGCGATAGCGCTTTCCCGGCCATCCTGCCGGCATGAGTCGCTCCGCTCTCAGGCCCCTGCCCTCTCTCGATGTCGCCCGCGCCGCCGCCCTGGAGGCGCGGCTTGCGCCGATCGTGCAGGCCGATGCCGTGCGGCGACGCCTGGCCGCGCACGTGCTGCTGGCGGCGAGCCTGCTGCTGGTGGCCGGCTGGCCCATCGCGGCGCTGTGGCTGCCGCTCGCCGCAGGCCTGACCCTGTGGGCCGCCGCGGTCGGCCGACAGCGGCTCGCACGCCGCGCCGGAGCGGCCGGAACGCTGGAGCGCTTGCTGCCGGCCGCGAGCGCCTACGGGTCCCCAGCGGCCCTGGCCCTCGCCGCCGCGGCGTTCGGCGGGCTCCGCGGCCTGGCGGCGGCCGGGTTCATGTTCGCCGGCCTCGCCGTCCAGGCGCTCGGCCAGGGGGACCTGGCCGCCTGCCGGCGCTGGGTCCGCCGTCAGGGGGCGAAGCGGGCCCCGGCCGCGCCCGTCCCGCGGCCGGCCAGGGCGC
>NZ_DATAGM010000011.1:0-9935 GCF_036263695.1 Phenylobacterium sp. | reverse complement strand
ACACGTGCCGCAGGTGCGCGAGTACGTCGAGGCCGCCGCCTTCGGGCTGGAGGACGTCGCCCGGGCCGTCCAGGCCGCCGCCGGCGCCATGGCCGAAGCCCTCAGTCTTCCAGACGCCGCGCAGCGTACAGCCTGAGCGCGCCCAGCACCCCGATCAAGCTCATCGCCGTCATCAGCAGGTAGCCGCCCGCACCGTAGCGGTCGAACAGCGGCCCCGAGGCCAGCGTCGCCAGGCCGGCCAAGAGGCCGCTGGAGAAGGCCGAATTGATGGTCTGGGCCGCCGTCATGTTCACCGGCGAGGACAGCCGCTCCACCAGCTGCAGCGAGGCGAGGAAGGTCGCCGCGTAGCTCAGCGCGTGCAGCGCCTGCAGCGGGAACAGCAGCCACAGCGGGGGGGCGAAGGCGTAGGCGGTCCACCGGACCAGCGCCGCCAGTCCGCCGATCACCAGCAGCCGCCGCGGCCCGATCTTGCGCCGCCAGGGCTCTAAGAACCACATAAAGACGATCTCGACGGCGACGCGCACGCCCCAGAGGACGCCGGTCAGGTTCTCCGGGATGCCCTGCGCCTTCCAGGCCAGCGCCGAGAAGCTGTAGTAGAAGGCGTGGGCGGACTGGATCAGTCCCACCGACAGCACCGCCAGCAGGAACAGCCTGTCCTTCAGCAAAAGGCCAAGCCCCGCTAGCCGCTCGCGCAGCTCGGCGACGCCGCCATGCTCCAGCACCGGGTCCGGCGGCAACAGGAAGCGCGAGGCCAGCGCCGCCAGCAGCGCAGCGGCGACGATCCACACCAACACCGCGTCCGCCGAGGTCGCCACCAGCAGCGCCCCGGCGACAATGTTCGCGACGATGAAGGCCGCCGAGCCGATGCCCCGCGGCCAGCCGTAGTTGAACCCCTCGGTGCGCGCCCGGGCCAGGGCGACCACGTCGGTCAGCGGCGGCAGGGTGGCGAACGCGCTCGCCGCCACGAACCACACCGCCATCCACCAGGGAAAGCCGAACGGGGCGGCCATCAGCAAGTAGCCCAGGGCGGTCGCTAGGCTCAGCAGGATCAGCGGCGTGCGCCGCAGGGCGAAGCTGTCGGCCCACACCGCCAGCGCCGGCGCCGTAACCACCCTGGCCAGCATCGGCAGCGACAGGATCAGTCCGATCTGCGCCCCCGACAGACCTCGCTCGGCGAACCACACCGGCATGTAGGGAGCCATCGCCCCCGTGCCGACGAAGATGGCCGAATAGCAGAGGCCGATGCGGACGGCGGAGGACATTGTCCGCCGGTCCATACCGCGAGTCCGGCTGTGACGCCCGCTTCCAAAAGACCTCTCGCCGCCGCGCGGAGGGAGAGGTCTAAACCGTCTCCATCGGCTCCAGCGTCTTCGCCGCCGTCTCCGCCGTCCCCAGGTGACGCACGTAGAACCGCTCCCAGCTGGCGCCTTCGAACGGCGGGATTCCCATGTGGCCGCCTGGGTTGATGTGCATGGTCTTCTCCGCCGACCCGAAGGCGTCGAACAGCGCGATGCCGTGCTCGCGCGGCGCGACCGCGTCCTCCCACTGGAAGACGAACTCGACCGGGATGGTGATGGCCCTGGCCGCCGCCTCGAACTCCGCCGCGCCAGGCCGCAGCCCCGCCAGGCCGAACACGGCGCACTTGATCCTGGGCTCCTGCGCCACGAACGGCACGCCGATGGCGGTGCCCATAGAGACGCCCCAGTATCCGATCCGCCCGTCGTCTCCGACGAAGTCGAGGCTCAGGACCGCGTCGAGGGCCGCCTTCCATTCGGGCACGGCCTGGGCGGTGCGCTGGGCCATCTGCTTCATCCGCTCGGGCGTGAAGCCGGCGGGCGCCTGACCGGTCACCCGGGCGCCGACGTCGCGGGCGAAGGCGGCGGCCTCCTCGCGGGAGATGCGGTCGCCGTGGCCGGGCGCGTCGATGGCCAGCGTCGCATAGCCATACTTCTTCGCGTAGATCCGCGCCCGGGCGACGATGCCGGCGGTCTTCTTGTGCTGCGAGCCGCCGTGGCCCATCAAGATCAGCGGCCGGGGACCCTTTGCCGCCTCGGGCGCCCACAGCGCCGCCGGCACCGTCTGGCCGTTGACCGTGAGCTCGAAGAGCCGGCGTGTGACGCCGGGCTCCTCCTGCCGCTCCTGCGTGAACTGAATCATCCGCGCTCCTCCACCGTCTTGTCTTTCTTGGGGGCGACAGCCTCGCCCCCCCGCGGATGGAGTCAAGGCTGACTACCGGCTGACGAACTCGGTCGGCCAGTCGTCGAGCGGCACGCCGCGGCAGTCGGGCATCACTTCAGAGCCCTTCAGCGCGAATTCCCGTCCCGTCCAGACCCAGCTGGTGAAGGCGCCGCAGTCGCCGAGGCCCCGCGCCTTGTCGAAGTTGCTGAGCGTCTGGGTCGCCGGATCGAACTCGGCGTTCATCAGCCGGCCGGTCTCCGCCTGCCCGCTCGCGTAGGGGAAGTCCGGCGCGCCCTTCAGCGTCCCCTTCTCATCCAGCAGGCTGAAGTCGTAAACGACGTTGTAGGCCCCGCGGCTGCAGGCCGTCTGCCACAGCAGCAGGCCCGGAGCGAGGCGGAAGACCTGGGGCTCGATCCCCAGTTCGCCGATATCGTCGTCGCAGGACTCCCAAGGGTACTTGATCGCGTCGGGCAGGCTCTTCGGGAGCCCCGCCTGCGAGGCCGGAGCCGCGGCGCGGATCACCGGCGGCGCGGGCGGCGCAGGCATGGCGCTCGCGGGCTTGGGCCCCTTCGCCACGAGCGCCGTCACGGTTCCGGCGCGCTTCTGCCGGTCGTCGACCCAACGCAGGGCCGCCGAGCTGCCCTTCAGCGAGATCGCGCCCACGACGTCCCGGCCCAGCCAGATCGAGAGGATCTCGCCGTTGGCCAGGCCCTTGAGCAGCGTCGCCGTCTGCGCCGGGGTCAGCACCGCGCGCTGATAGACCTCGTCCTTGCCGGCGATGGCCTGCACCTGGTTCATCACCGGAATGCCGTCGATCTCCAGCCGCCAGACGGCGCTTCCCTCCCCGCTCGCAGAGATCGAGACAGTGGGCGCGGCTCCGGCCGCCCCGGTGCGGGTGATGCGGATGTAGGTGATATTTTCGTAGTGTTCCTCGGGAAAGCCGTAGGCGTTGCAGGTTCTGATATTGTCGCAGACGACTATCCAGTCCCCGAACGACTCGTTCTCCGCCGAGGCCGGTCCGCACAGGGCCGCAAGCCCCGCCGCCACCAGCCCGATAAGCGCCGCGCGCATCGTCCCTCCCGTTCGCTTTCGCCGCCACATACCGTAGAGCTGGTCTCTTGGTTCGCAATCGGGCGGCAGGAACATGTGGACGCCTCGCAACTGGATGACCCTGGCGGCGGTCCTCGGCCTGCTGGCCGTGGCTGGCGGCGCCTTCGGCGCGCACGGCGTCGCCGATCCCAAGGCGAAGTCCTGGCTGCAAACCGGCGCGGAGTATGCCTTGGTCCACGTCCTGGCGAGCTTCGCCTGCGGGATCCTGGCGCAGTTCGGCGCCCGCCGGCCCGGCCTCGCCGCGGCCTTTTTCCTGGCCGGCGTGGCGCTGTTTTCCGGATCGCTGTTCGTCATGGCCCTGGGGGGCCCCCGATGGCTGGGCGCCGTCACGCCGGTCGGTGGCCTGTCGTTCATGATCGGCTGGGCGGCGCTGGCCTGGGCCGCGCGCGGGATCCGCAGCGTCTAGGCCTTGGCGGCGCGCGGCAGCGCCAACGTGTGCAGGGCGACCGCCGAGCCTGCAATGGCGACCAGCATGATCAGAGCCATCGGCCGGGCCGTGGCGTCATGCAGCGCGGCCGAGACGCTGGCGGCGACCGCGCCGGCGGCGAACGAGGACGCCCCCGTCAGAGCCGACACCGAACCGGCCCGCAGCGGGTCGACGCTGAGCGCGCCGGCGGTGGTGTTGCCCTGCATGAAGCCGTAGCTGGCCAGCAGCACGAACAGCAGCGTCAGCACGCCCCACTGCCCGCCCCAGCCGGTCACGGCGACCAGCGCCAACAGGACCGCCATTCCCACGGAGACCAGGCTTGCCGTCGCCAGCACCTGGTCAGGCGTCCGGCGGCGGAGCAGATAGCGGTTCACCTGGTTGGCGCCGATTATCCCGACCGCGTTGAGGCCGAACACCCAGCCGAAGTTCTGCGGGCTGATGCCGTAGGTGCCGATCAGCAGGCCCGGCGAGGCCGAGATGTAGGTGAACAGGGTCGCCCCGTTCAGCGCCCCCGCCAGCAGGTAGCCGATCAGCCGCTTTTGCCTGAACAGCGCCGCATAGGCCTGCAGGGGGTTCTCGCTGCGCGCCTGGGCCGCGGTCGCCTCCGAACGCGACTCTTTCAGCCGCAGCAGGACCGCCGCCCCGACCGCCACGCCGAATCCCGCCAGCACCCAGAAATTGGCCCGCCAGCCGGCGAGGGTGAGGACCACGCCCCCGAGCAGCGGGGCGAGGATCGGCGCGATCCCCATGATCAGCATCATCAGCGACAGCATCCGCGCCGTCTCGGTGTGGTCGAACTTGTCCCGGATGATCGCCCGGGCCACCACCCCGCCGGCGCAGCCGCCCAGCGCCTGGACGAACCGCGACGCGATCAGCATCTCCGGACTGGTCGCCAGCGCGCAGGCGACCGAAGCCGCCGTAAAGACCACCACCCCGACCAGCAGCGGCGCCCGCCGCCCGTAGCGGTCCGAGGCCGGGCCATAGATGAACTGGCCGATGGCCATGCCGGCGAAGAAGGCCGCCACCGTCGCCTGCGCCTGCCCCGCCGAGGCCGAGAGCCCCTGCGCGATGGCCGGCAGGCTCGGCAGGTACATGTCGATGGCCATCGGCGCGAAGGCGGTCATCGCCCCCAGCATGACCACCAGCCCCCATGGCGTCGGGGCGGGCTTGATCTCGGCGTCTTTCGGCATCGGCGCCTTCTAGCGCGTCGGCGCCGCTGAAGAACCCCTTCCCTTCCGCCGCGGAGCCTGCGCAGCCTGCGGCGCCTGGAAAGAGCCCGGGGAGCCAGTGATGCCCACCACCAAAATGCCGCCCGCGCAGCGCGCCGCCGTCAACGGAATCGAGCTCGCCTACTACGAGGTCGGCCCTCGCCAGGGCGTGCCGGTCATACTCTGCCACGGCTTTCCGGAGACCGCCTTCTCCTGGCGTCACCAGATGAGCGCGCTGGAGGCCGCCGGCCGCTGGGCCATCGCTATCGACGGGCGCGGCTATGGCCTGTCTTCGCGCCCGCCGGCGGTGGAAGACTACGACATGGAGCACCTGACCGGCGACCTCGTCGGGCTGCTCGACCACCTGGGCGTGGAGAAGGCGATCTTCGTCGGCCACGACTGGGGCGGCTTCGTCGTCTGGCAGATGCCGCTGATGCACCCGGAGCGCTGCGCCGGGGTCGTAGGGCTCAACACGCCTTTCCAGCAGCGGCTGGGGATCGACCCCATCGCGCTGTTCCGCAAGGTTTACGGCGATGAGATGTACATCGTCTGGTTCCAGAAGCCGGGTGAGGCCGACGCGCTGCTGGCCGAGGACGTGGACAAGACCATGCGCTTCTTCATGCGCGCAGGCGACGGCCTGAAGGGCGACGCCGAGCCGCGCCCGGAGGGCCGCTCCACCTTCGCCTTTGGCGAGACCCTTAAGCGCTACGATCCCGCCGCGGACACCCGCCAGTTCCTGTCGTCGGACGAGCTCGCGGTCTTCGTGGAGGCCTTCCGGCGGACGGGCTTCACCGGCCCGATCAACTGGTACCGCAATTTCACCCGCAACTGGGAACGCTCGGCCCACCTGCCGCAGCGGATCGACGGCGTCCACTGCCTGATGATCACCGCCGAGCACGACCCGGTGCTTCGCCCCTCGATGGCCGACGGCATGGGCGAACACATTTCCGACCTCGAAACCGTGATGATCGAGGGCAGCGGCCACTGGACTCAGCAGGAGAAGCCGGAAGAGGTGAACCGGATCATCCTTAACTGGTTAGATCGCCGCTTCCCGCGGTAAGAAGAATCGAATGGAACGCACCACGCCCGCGCCTGCCGTCTCGTCGCTCGCTGGCCGAAAAGGCCTCTATGCGGATAATGAGCCGTTCGCCTACGGCTGGCTGCCCACCGGCGGGCCGCACGAGATCTTCTACGAGGAGTGCGGCCGGCCCGACGGCAAGCCGGCGGTCATCCTGCACGGCGGCCCAGGCGGGGCGATCAACCCCACCATGCGCCGCTTCCTCGACCCCGCGCGCTGGCGGATGACCCTGTTCGACCAGCGCGGCTGCGGCCGCTCGCGTCCGAACGCCTCCCTCGAGGACAACACCACCTGGTCGCTGATCGAGGACATCGAGCGGCTGCGCGAACACCTCGGCGTCGAGAAGTGGACCGTGTTCGGCGGCTCCTGGGGCTCTACGCTGGCCCTGGCCTACGCCATCAAGCATCCGGATCGGGTCGCGGGCTTGATCCTGCGCGGCGTCTTCCTGCTCACCGAACGGGAGCTGAAGTGGTTCTATCAGGACGGCGCCTCGATGCTGTTCCCCGACGCCTGGGAGCGGTTCTGCGCGCCGATCCCGGCGGCCGAGCGCGACGACATGATCGGCGCCTATCACCGCCGGCTCACCCACCCCGACCGCAAGGTGCAGGCGGAGGCCGCCGCCGCCTGGAGCCAGTGGGAGGGCGACACAATCTCGATCCGCGGCCCGGAGGCGAGGCCCTCAAAGTTCAACGAGATCGACTTCGCCATCGCCTTCGCCCGCATCGAGTGCCACTTCTTCGCCAACCGCGGCTTCTTCCCGGAAGACGGCTGGATACTGAAGAACATCGACAAGCTGCGCCGCATTCCCGGCTGGATCGTCCAGGGCCGCTTCGACGTGGTCACCCCGATGGAAGCGGCCTGGAAGCTGAAGACGGCCTGGCCCGAGGCCCGCTTCGAGGTCGTCTGGGACGCCGGGCACGCCTCCACCGAACCCGGCATCGTCGACGCGCTGGTCCGCGCGACCGACCAGGCGCTGACGGTCTGAACATCAGACCTCTCCCTCCGCATGCGGAGGGAGAGGTCTCAGTTAGAACAGCCCCTTGCCGCTGCCGACTTCGGAGTAGCGGTGCACGCGCACCGACTGCACCAGGCCGAAGCCGATCATCACCGTCATCGCCACGGTGCCGCCGTAGGAGAGCAGCGGCATCGGCACGCCGACGACCGGGGCCAGGCCCATCACCATCGCGCCGTTGATCAGCACGTAGCAGGCGAAGGTGGCGGTGACGCCCGCTGCGGCCAGCCGGCCGTAGTGGCTGTGCGACAGCGAGGCCGTGCGCAGCGCCATAAAGATGACCGCGGCGTAGAGCGTCAGCAGGAAGGTGCAGCCCACGAAGCCGAACTCCTCGGCCAGCGTGGCGAAGATGAAGTCGGTGTGCTTCTCGGGCAGGTAGTCCAGCTGGCTCTGCGAGCCCAAGCCATAGCCCTTGCCGAGCAGCCCGCCGGACCCCAGCGCGATCATCGACTGCAGGATGTGGTAGCCCGACCCCGACGGATCGCTCTCCGGGTCGAGGAACGTCATGACGCGCTGGCGCTGATAGTCGTGCAGCACGAACATCACGATCGGCGGGATCGACACCAGGAACCCGGCCACCCCCGCGATGATGATCTTCCAGGACAGCCCCGCCAGGAACACCACGGCCAGGCCGGTGAACAGGATCAGCATGGCGGTGCCCAGGTCCGGCTGGTGCGCCACCAGCCCGAAGGGCACGGCGATCATCAGCCCCGGGATCATCAGCCGCCAGGAGAACCGGGCCGTCTGGGCCGACGCGCCGTGATAGAATCTGGCCAACGCCATCACGATGCCGACCTTCATCACCTCGGAGGGCTGGAAGCTGAACGAGCCGATGGAGAGCCAACGCTGGGCGCCCATCCGCACGTCCCCGACCGCCTCCACCGCGACGAGCAGCAGCAGGGCCACGACGTAGACCGGGTAGGAAAGCGCGAACCAGACCCGGATATCGATCAGCGACAGGCCCACCATGACGCCGAAGAACAGGGTGTAGCGAACCAGGTGGTTGGCCGCCCACGGCGTCCAGGAACTGCCCGCCACTGAGAACATCATCAGCGCGCCGAAGCAGGCGATGAGGGTGACGAAGAAGCAGAAGGTCCAGTCGATCTGGGCGATCTTGACCGTCGGGCGGTCGCGCTCGCCCGGGCGCGTCAGGGCGCTGGCGCTCATGCGGGGGCTCCCGGAGGGGCGGCGATGGGCGGGCCGGGCGGGGCTGCGTCCGGCGCGATGACCGAGGGCGGGTCGGGCAGGTCCGCCTCCCCTTCAGCCGGCATCTCGGGCATCGGTAGCGGCTGCTCGATGCGCGCCCGCAGCTCGGGATCCTTCAGCAGGGCCACCCGCATGATCTCGCGCGCCCTGGGGGCGGCGGCGGTCGAGCCGCCCATCCCGTGCTGGACGACCACCGACAGGGCGTAGCGCGGCTCGTCAATCGGGGCGAAGCAGACGAAGAGGCCGTGGTCGCGGTACTTCCAGGGACCGCCCTTCCCTCGCCCGCCGCCGGCCGAGTAGTTCCGCACCTGCGCCGTGCCGGTCTTGCCGGCCATCAGGATGTCGCCCAATCCCAGCTGACTGGCGCGGAAGCCGGTGCCGCCCGCCTCGGTCACCGCGGCCATGCCCTCGCGGACATAGTCGATGTGCTCCTTCTTGAACGGCAGGTCGGGGGCCTCGGAGCCGGGCGGCATGACCTCGTCGCCGAGCGACTTGATCAGCCGCGGGTTCAGCGCCTTGCGGCCGTTGGCGAGCCGGGCGGTCATCACCGCCAGTTGCAGGGCGTTCACCTGCAGGGCGCCCTGACCGATGCCGTAGCTGAGCGACTCGCCTGGCATCCACTCCTGGTTGGCGGGGTTCTTCTTGAAGTACCGCCGCTTCCACTCGCGGGACGGGACGATGCCCTTCTTCTGGCCCGAGATGCCGATGTCGAAGATCTGCTCGAAACCAAAGGCTTTGGCGATCTTGGCGATCTGGTCCGGGCCGATGCGAAGCGCCACCTGGTAGAAGTAGACGTCGCAGGAGTTCTTCAGCGCATCGCGCATGTCCTGCGGGCCATGACCGCCGCGCTTGTGGCAGTGGAAATAGCGGCCGAAGTGCCAGCCGCCCCCGCAGAAGATCCGCGCATTCGGGTCGATGCCGGCGTCCAGCGCCGCCAGCGCCGTCATGGTCTTGAAGGTGGAGCCCGGCGGGTAGAGCCCGGACAGCGCTTTGTCGAGCAGCGGCCGGCGCTCGTAGTTGGCCAGCGCCCGGTACTCGGGCCCGGACAGGCCGCGGACGAACCGGTTCGCGTCGAACGACGGCGCCGAGGCCAGGCACAACAGGTCGCCGGTGCGGCAGTCCATCATCACCGCCGCGCCGCTCTCCTCGCCGAACACCTCGATCGCGCGGGTCTGGACGTCCACGTCGAGGGTCAGCTGGATCTGCTTGCCGGGAATCGCGGGGATATCGCCGTCGGGGTCGTGGCGGACCTCGCGGCCGTTGGCGTCCACCTCGACCTTCTGGGCGCCGGGCTTGCCGCGCAGCTCGAGGTCGAAGGCCTTCTCCACCCCCTGGCGGCCGATGCGGAAGCCCGGGTGCAGCAGGATCGGGTCGGCGTTGGGGCCGGTGTCCTTGATGTCTTCCTTGATGGGCTTGGCCACGTATCCGATCACGTGGGCGAAGGCGCCCCCGTGCGGATAGACCCGCACCTCGCCCATGTCGGCGACCACGCCCGGCAGCTCCGGGGCCCGCAGGTTGATGGCCGAGAACTGGTCCCAGGTCATGTCCTCCATGACCTGCACCGGCACCCGCCGCGGCGAGCGGTCGATCTCCTTGGCCAGCCTCGCCTGCCGCTGCGGATCCAGCGGGACGTAGTTGGCGAGGGTCTTCAGCATGGCCTCGTGGTCGAGGTCCTCCTCGCGCCGCACCAGCAGGCGGAAGTTCGGCCGGTTGGAG
>NZ_DATAGM010000010.1:0-4064 GCF_036263695.1 Phenylobacterium sp. | reverse complement strand
CCGCCCTGTTCCAGGAAGCTCTGGACGTCGACGAGGTCATCGCCCAGCTGCTGGTCACCGAAGGCTTCGCCACGGTCGAGGACGTCGCCTACGTCGACGCCTCGGAGATCGCGGCCATCGAAGGCTTCGACGAGGACACCGGCGAGGAGATCCAGGCGCGGGCTCGCGACTGGCTCGACAAGGAAGCGGCCGAGTACGACGCCAAGCGCCGCGAACTGGGCGTCGAGGACGGCCTGCTGGAGATCGAAGGCATCACCCTGCCGATGGCCGTCGCGCTCGGCGAGAACGACGTCAAAACCGTCGAGGATCTGGCCGGCCTGGTGCCGGACGACCTGCGCGGCTGGTTCGAGAGCAAGGGCGGCGAGCGGGTTCGCGAGCCGGGCATTCTCGAGGCCTTCGGCCTCGACGCCGCCGACGCCGAACTCCTGATCATGCGCGCCCGCGTGGTCATGGGCTGGGTCGACCCCTCCGAAGTGGAGCCGGCCGCCGAGGCCGAGCCGGAACTCGAGGGCGAGCCCGGGCTCGAGCCCGACCCCGAGAACGTAGCGGCCGCCGAAATGCTCGGCGAGGCGCGGGACGCCTAGAGAGGACCAGCCGCGGTGCGCGGGTCCTCCCTCAGCCTACTCTCTCCCTCCAGCGCATGGAGGGAGAGGTCATGAGCACCCACGCGCAGGCCCATCGCGAGCGCCGCGACATCGTCTCCGGCGAGGTGATGGACGAGGACCGTCTGATCCGCTTCGTCGCCGGGCCGGACGGCGTCGTCGTGCCGGACCTGGCCCGCAAGCTGCCGGGGCGCGGGATCTGGGTCGCCGCCGACCGGGCCTCGGTCGAGCAGGCGGTGAAGAAGAACGCCTTCTCCCGCTCGGCCAAGACCAAGCTCGCCCCGCCGCCCGACCTGGCCGACCAGGTGGAAACGCTGTTGACGCGCCGGCTTCTCGACGGCCTTGGGCTTGCACGGCGCGCCGGCGTCCTTATCTCCGGGTTCGAGAAGACGGCCGCCGCCATCACGAGCGGCCGGGCGCGCTGGCTGGTCGAAGCGACCGACGGCGCCGAGGACGGCCGGCGAAAGCTGCTCGCCCTGACTCGCAGGGCTCCGCAAGCCCCCGAACTGTTCGGCGTCTTCACTTCCGAGCAATTGGGTTTGGCCTTGGGGCTGGAGAATGTGATACACACCGCCTTCCTTGCGGGGCGCGTAGCCGAGCGCTGGACAGCAGATGTCCGGCGCCTTTCGGGCTTCCGTCCGCTCCTTCCTGCGAGTTGGCGCGAGGAGCCGGTCACGGGCGATGGAGCTTAGGCTCCGTGGCCCAAGAGCCATTTCAAGACGTGGGGCCGGATCTGCCGGCCGCTGAGTAAAGCGAGCGCATGAGCGACGAGAACAACAACGGCCGACCTGGCGGACGCCCGCCCCTGACCCTCAAGCCCCGCGGTGCGGGGTCGGTCAGCGCAGGCACCGTGAAGCAGAGCTTCAGCCATGGCCGTTCCAAGACCGTGGTCGTGGAGACCAAGCGCCCGCGCACCCATGCCCCGCCGGGCGGCAATCTGGCCGGCCCGTCGCAGGCCGAGCGCCGGGTGTTCGAGCCGAACCGTCCCGCGCCGTCCGGGCCGCAGGGCGGCGCGCCGCGCGGTTCCGCCGGCGATGGCTCGGGCCTGTCGGCCGACGAGCAACGCGCCCGCCAGCGGGCCATCGAACTGGCCCGCGAGCAGCAGGCCCGCCAGGCCGCCGAGCGCAAGGCGCGTGAGGAGCGCGCCCGCGCCGAAGCCGAGGCCGCCGCCGCCCAGGCGCGCGCAGCGGCCCAGGCCGCCGCACCGCCGCCGGCCGCCGCTGCTCCAGCCGCGCCTGCCGCCGAGGCGCCCGCACCGGCTGCGCCCGCCGCGCCCGCACCCCAGGCGCCCAGCGCGCCCCAGGCTCAAGCGCCTGCCGCCCCCTCAGCGGCTCGCCCCGCCCAGGGCGGCCAGACCCGCACCTATGCGCCTTCGCCCGATCGCCGGGACGACCGGCCGAGCACCACCACCTACCGGCCCGAGCGGTCGGAGCGGCCGTCGGCCCGCTTCGAAGGCGCCAGCTTCAACCAGCGCGCGCCGCGCCAGGACGACGGCTTCCAACGCCGGCCCGACGACCGCGGCCCGCGCCCGGCCGGCGACCGTCCGCAAGGCCCGCGGCCCACTGGCGATCGCCCGCAAGGCGGCCGCCCCGGTCAGCCCGCCGGCACCGTCCGCTACTCGGCGCTGGCGCCGCGTCCGGCCCCCGGCGCCGCGCCGCGCCCCGGCGGTCCCCGGCCGCCGCGCGTCGGCGCCGCGGCCCCGCCGGCCACGCCCGAGATCCAGCGCGCCACCCGCCAGGCGCCGCGCCCTGGCGCCGCCAACCTCGACCGCCGTCCCGACGATGACGACGACGCCCGCCGCCGCGCCAACGCCCCCAAGGCGATCAGCCGCGTCAAGGGCGCGCCGCAGCGCCGCGAAGGCCGCCTGACCATCCAGGCGGTGGCCGGCGACGACGAGGGGGCGGTCGAACGGATGCGCTCCCTGGCCTCGGTCCGCCGTGCCCGCGAACGCGAACGCGAAAAGCGCAAGGGCGGCAGCCAGGAGCAGGTCCGCGCGGCCCGCGAAGTGGTCATCCCCGACGTCATCACGGTCAGCGAGCTGGCCAACCGGATGGCGATCCGCGGCGTCGAGATCATCAAGTTCCTGATGCGTCAGGGTGTGATGCTGAAGATCAACGACGTCATCGACAACGACACCGCCGAGCTGGTGGCGACCGAGTTCGGCCACACCGTGCGCCGCGTCTCCGAAGCCGACGTCGAAGCCGGCTTTATCGGCGCCGAGGACGTGGACGACCATCTGCTGCCGCGTCCGCCGGTCGTGACCGTCATGGGCCACGTCGACCACGGCAAGACCAGCCTGCTGGACGCCCTGCGTTCCACCGACGTGGTGTCGGCCGAGCACGGCGGCATCACCCAGCACATCGGCGCCTACCAGGTTCGCCTGGAAGGCGGCGAGCGGGTGACGTTCCTTGACACCCCCGGCCACGCGGCCTTCTCGGCCATGCGGGCCCGGGGCGCCAACGCCACCGACATCGTCATCCTGGTGGTGGCGGCCGACGACGGCGTGATGCCCCAGACCGTGGAAGCCATCCAGCACGCCAAGGCGGCCGGCGCGCCGATCATCGTGGCGATCAACAAGATCGACAAACCGGACGCCGATCCGACCCGGGTTATCAACGAGCTGCTGCAGCACGAGATCGTCGTGGAAAGCCTCGGCGGCGAGACCCAGGCGATCCAGGTCTCGGCCCTCGAGAAGATGGGCTTGGACGAGCTGATCGAGGCCATCCTGCTGCAGGCCGAGCTGCTCGACCTGAAGGCCAATCCGGACCGGACCGCCGACGGCATCGTCATCGAAGCCAAGCTCGACCGCGGCCGCGGCGCGGTTTCGACCGTGCTGGTCAAGCGCGGCACCCTGAAGCGCGGCGACATCGTGGTGGCCGGCGCCAACTTCGGCCGCGTCCGCGCGCTCCTCAACGAGCGAGGCGAGCAGCTGGACGAGGCCGGTCCCTCGACCCCGGTGGAGATCCTCGGCCTGGACGGCACGCCCGATCCCGGCGAGCCCTTCGCGGTGGTGGAGAACGACGCCCGCGCCCGCGAGCTGACCGAGTACCGGACCCGCCTGAAGCGCGAAAAGGCCGGCGCGCCGGTCCAGGGCGCCTCGCTGGCCGACATGATGGCCAAGCTGGCGGACAAGAAGGTCTCCGAGCTGCCGGTGATCATCAAGGCCGACGTGCAAGGCTCGGCCGAGGCGATCGTCGGCTCGCTGGACAAGCTGGGCACCGACGAGGTCCGGGCGCGGATCATCCTGTCGGGCGCCGGCGCGATCAGCGAAAGCGACGTGATGCTGGCCAAGGGCGCCGGCTCGCCGATCCTCGGCTTCAACGTCCGCGCCTCCAAGCAGGCGCGGGAGCTGGCCGAGCGCGAGGGCGTGGAGATCCGCTACTACGCGATCATCTACGACCTGATCGACGACATCAAAGGCGTGCTCTCGGGCATGCTGGCGCCGATCCAGCGCGAGACCTT
>NZ_DATAGM010000009.1:0-10933 GCF_036263695.1 Phenylobacterium sp. | reverse complement strand
TCGGCCGCGGCTTGATCCGCTACGACTCCGAGGACGCGGCCCGCATCTGCGGCCTGAAGTCCGAGGCCATCGAGGCCGAGCTCGGCTACACGTCCGGCCCAATGATCCACGTCGACGACCTGGCGCTGGCCCAACCCTCGCCGCTGATTCCGACGTAAGTCGCACGCCCGGCTGGGCCGCCGCTTTCGCCGGGGTGAGCGGTTGAATTTGCGGCTGACGCGGTTCGCCACTATCAGCTTGAGGCATGGACGACGCCAGCGCCCGAGACAGCCGCGGTGTGGAGCGCCTGAGCGCGCTGACCGCCGGCATGCCGATCGTCTACGGCGGCGACAAGGTCGCGCGCGTCACCCCTGAGCTCGCTGCCCGGTTCCGCGAGGGCGACCGGTTGCTGGTCGTACAGGAGAGCGGCGACCTGCTGCTGATCCCACAGGCCGTGCAGGCCATCGCCGCCCGCGCGGTGGGCCGCGCCGCCGCCGCCTTCGAAGCCCTGGGCCAGGTTACCGACGAGCAGATCACCGCCTTCTTCGGCGCCTTTGCGGCGCGGCTGGAGTCCGACGCGGCCTGGGCCGCCATCCGCGCCGCCAACGACAAGGACGTCGAGAGCGCCCGCGCCAGGGGCCGATCCACCACCCGCCTGGCCGTGAACGAGGCCATGCGCGCCGACATGGTCGCGGGCCTCAGGGCCTGGCGCGACGCCGACGCCGGCCGCGGCCGCCTCCTTGAAGAAGTGAAGCACCAGGGCTGGACCGTCGCCCAGGTGACCGCGCCGCTGGGCGTGGTCGGCTTCGTGTTTGAGGGCCGGCCCAACGTCTTCGCCGACGCGGCCGGGGTGATCCGCACCGGCAACACCGTCGTCTTCCGCATCGGCTCCGACGCGCTCGGCACCGCCCGGGCGATTGTCCAGCACGCTCTGGATCCGGCTCTGAAGTCCGCCGGCCTGCCCGAGGGCGCCGCGGCGCTGGTGGATTCGGCCGAGCACGCCGCCGGGTGGGCGATGTTCTCCGATCCGCGCCTGTCGCTGGCGGTGGCGCGGGGATCGGGCGCCGCTGTCGCGCAGCTGGGCGCCATCGCCCGCCAGGCCGGTACGCCCGTCAGCCTGCACGGAACCGGCGGCGCCTGGCTGGTGGCGAGCGCCACAGCGGACGCGGAGCGGTTCGCCGCCGCCGTCTATCACTCGCTGGACCGCAAGGTCTGCAACACCCTCAACGTCTGCTGCATTGTGCGCGACCGCGCGGCCGAGCTGGTTCCGGTGTTCCTGGAGGCGCTGCAGGACGCCGGCGGCCGGCGCAAGGGCTGCAAGCTGCACATCGTCGAGGGCGACGAGGCCGTCCTGCCCGAGGATTGGCTGCAGCGCCGCGCCACGGTCCATCGCGCCGACGGACCTCGCGAGGAGCCGCTGACCGAAACCCTTCCTGAGGCTGAACTCGGCCGCGAGTGGGAGTGGGAGGAGAGCCCCGAGGTCACGCTGAAGATGGTCGCCGACGTGGACGAGGCGGTCGCCCTCTTCAACCGCTACAGCCCGCAGTTCACCGCCAGCCTGATCGCCGCCTCTCCGGAAGAGCACGAGCGGTTCTACGCCGCCGTCAACGCGCCCTTCGTCGGCGACGGCTTCACCCGCTGGGTGGATGGCCAGTACGCGCTGAGCAAGCCCGAGCTCGGCCTCTCCAACTGGGAGCATGGCCGGCTGTTCGCCCGCGGGGCGGTGCTCTCGGGCGACGGCGTGTTCACCGTCCGCACGCGGGTGCGGCAGAGCGATCTGCACCTCGACCGCAATCCCTCGACCTCGGGCCGGCCGTAAGGAATGTGGTCGGCCGGTCCGGCGCCGAAGCGGCCCGCTCCCCATGTCTTCCGGCCCGGCTTTTCGCTGCGGCCGGGCATGCGGGTGGGGCTGTTCGGCGGCTCCTTCAATCCGGCGCACGAGGGCCATTCGCATGTGGCGGAGACCGCGCGCGAGCGGCTGGGGCTGGACCGGGTGATCTGGCTGGTCTCGCCACAGAACCCGCTGAAGTCCGCCCGCGAGACCGCTCCGCTCGCTGAGCGCATGACCGGCGCGAGGGCCCGCGCCCGCGGGCCGGGGATGGTGGTCGCCGATCTCGAGACCCAGCTCGGCTCGCAGTACACCATCGACACGGTGCGCACGCTGAAGGCCCGCTACCCGGGCGTGAAGTTCGTCTGGATCATGGGCGCCGACAGCCTGGCGAGCTTCCACCGCTGGCGCGGCTGGACGCAGATCATGCGCGAGGTCCCTGTCGCCGTCGTCTCCCGCCCGTGGATCGCCCTCAAGAGCCGCTTCTCTCCCGCCGCCCGGCGCTTCTCCCGCTTCCGAATTCCCGCCGCCCAGGCGCGGCGTGTACCCGGCTCCGATCCGCCGGCCTGGGCCTTTCTTACCGCGCCGCTCAACTTCCAGTCCTCCACAGCGCTGCGGGAACGCATGCGGCGCAGGGACGCTTGACGAAATTGTGAGACCGGCTGACCCAATCGCGTCACCGTGTTAGGGTCGGCTCAGCGAGGAAACCAAAAAGGAGCAATCCCGCTGCACAACGAAACCGCGCCGCGTGCGCAGGAGGACGTCGGCGCCGCCGCGCCCTCCATGGACGACCAGGACCGTATCACCGTCCTGGAGAACCTGATCCTGGCCCGTCTCGACGACGACAAGGCGCAGGACGTCGTTTTCATCGATCTCAAAGGCAAGAGCGCCGTGGCCGACGGGCTGATCGTCGCCTCCGGCCGTTCGCACCGCCACGTGGGCGCCATGGCCGACCACCTGCTGCGGGCCCTGAAGGAACAGGGCTACGGCAAGGCTCGTATCGAGGGCCTGCCGCACTGCGACTGGGTGCTGATCGATACCGGTGACGTCATCGTGCACCTGTTCCGTCCCGAAGTGCGGGCCTTCTACAACATCGAGAAGATCTGGTCCGTCGAGCCGCCGGCCGGCCGCGCAGCCCTCAGCTGAGCCCCGCCTCCGCGGGACTGAGCGGAACGGAATGAAGATCTCCATCGTCGCGATCTCCCGCCTCGGCCGCGGACCGGAGGCCGAGTTGGTCGCGACCTACGTGGACCGCGCGACGGCGGCGGGCCGCGCGCTTGGGCTGGGGCCTGTCGATCTCGTCGAGGTGGAGTCCCGCAAGCCCGGCAAGGTCGCCGAGGCCGAGGCGCTCATCCCCCACCTGAAGGACGCCTACGTCGTCGCGTGCGACGAGCACGGCGCGGCCCTGGCCTCCCGCGCCTTCGCCGCGGAGCTGGGGCGGCTGCGGGACCAGGGGGTGCGCCGGATCGCCTTCGTGATCGGGGGCGCCGACGGGCTCGACGCGCATATTCTCAACACATCGATGCGTAAGCTGGCGTTCGGCCCGCAGACGTGGCCCCACGCCCTGGCGCGGGTCATGCTGGCCGAGCAGATCTACCGGGCCGTCACCATCCTGGGCGGCGGCCCTTATCACCGCGACTGATGAGGGCCATGACCGCGACCGTCGCCGCCAGGATCGCCGCCCCGATCGGGCTGGCCCTCGCGTTGGGCGCGGCGGGCCTGGCCTTGGCGCAGGGCGACAGCGAGGCGACGCGCGCGCGGCTGCAGCGGCTCTACATGGCCGAGACCGTGCTGACCGCCGAGCAGGGCCGCAATCTCAACCAACTGGCCCGGCTGCTCACCCTGTTGCTGCAGTTCCGGCGCGATCCGCCGCCCGCCCTGCTGGTCAGCCCGACCGACGCCAAGGCCGCGGTGCGCGGCGCCATCCTCGTCAAGGCGATGACCCCGGTGCTGCAGGAGCGGGCCCACGCCTTCGCCGCCCAGGGGCGCGAGATCGCCCGCCAGCGCAGGCTGGCCGCGGTGGCCAGCGAAGCCCTGTTCACCGCCGAGAGCGACCGGGCCGAGCTGCGGCCGCTGGACGACGGGCTGCTGGATCCTGAGGGCCTGGGCCTTCGCGGCCTGGCCGAGCCGAAGGAGATCCCGCGCGGGACCCCGCCCTCGCGGCTGATCGCTCCCGCCTCCGGAGAATTCGCCTACGAGTTCGGCGACACCATCACCGGCGGCGGCAAGTCCAACGGGCTGGCCATCGCCACCGGATCGGGCGCCGCTGTCCAGGCCCCCGGCGAGGGAACGGTCGAATACGTCGGCCCGGTGAAAGGTTGGGGCGTCATCTTGATATTGCGCTTGACCGGTGGATACCATCTGGTCCTGGCGGGCCTGGATCGGGCGAACGTCGGTGTCGGACAATCCGTCGCGGCAGGTTCGCCTGTCGGTGCGATGCCCGATGGTCGACAATCCCCATCTGAGCTCTATCTGGAAGTCCGTGAGCGGGGCGTGCCTGTTGACCCCGGTCGTTGGCTCAAGGAGCCGCTATCGGGCTAAGGCGCGAGCAGCCTGCGTCCGGGGGGCGCTTTGAAACGTAAGTGCGGCGATGCCGCAAGGGAGCCTGTAGGCCGGCGAATGAAGAAGTATCTCCTGATCGGCGCCTCGGCGTTCGTGCTCGGCGCGGGCACCATGGCCTATGTGGGCCAGACGGCCACCGCCGCCTCCCCTGAGCGCGTGAAGACCTACCGCATGCTGGAGCTGTTCGGCGACGTGCTGAACACCGTCGAGCGGCAGTACGTCACCGACGTCGACGACACCAAGCTGATCGAGGCGGCCATCGATGGCATGCTCAACTCGCTCGATCCGCACTCCGGCTACCTGAACCCGGAGAGCTTCGACGACATGCGTGATCAGACGCGCGGCGAGTACGGCGGGCTCGGCATCGAGGTCACCAGCGAGGACGGCGTGGTCAAGGTGATCTCGCCGATGGACGGCACGCCCGCCTTCGAGGCCGGGATCAAGGCCGGCGACTACATCACCGCGGTGAATGGCGAGAGCGTTCTGGGCCTGTCGGTCAACGACGCGGTCAAGCAGATGCGCGGCAAGCCCGGCGAGGCGGTGACCCTGACCATCGCGCGCGAGAAATCCGATCCCTTCGACGTGAAGATCGTCCGTGAGGTGATCAAGCCGAAGATCGTCTCCGCCAAGATGGAAGGCGAGTACGGCTACCTGCGGATCGCCTCCTTCAACGAGAAGACCACCGACGAGGCCGAAGCCGCCCTATCGGACCTGCGCGCCAAGAACCCCAACATGAAGGGGCTGGTGCTCGACCTGCGCAACAACCCCGGCGGCCTGCTCGACCAGGCTGTGGGGGTCTCGGACCTGTTCCTGGACGGCGGCGAGATCGTCTCGCAGCGCGGCCGCGACCCGCGCGACGTGGAGCGCTACAACGCCCGGCCCGGCGACATCGCCGCCGGCCTGCCGATGGTGGTCATCATCAACAACGGCTCGGCCTCCGCGGCCGAGATCGTCGCCGGCGCTCTGCAGGACCGCAAGCGGGCCGAGATCGTCGGCCTGACCAGCTTCGGCAAGGGCTCGGTGCAGACCGTGATCCCGCTGCGCGGCGGCATGGACGGCGCCCTGAAGCTGACCACCGCGCGCTACTACACCCCGTCGGGCCGCTCCATCCAGCGGACCGGCATCGACCCGGACCTCGAGGTGGCCCAAAGCCGCGACGAGGCCCAGCACATCGCCAACCGCGCATTCCAATTCTCCGAGGCCTCGTTCCGCAACGCGCTGAACGCCGACGAGGGCAAGGAGCGGGTCGGGCCGCACGAGCCGGCAGAAGCCCCGCCGGAGTCGTTCGACTCCGAGAAGGGCGACTTCCAGCTGGTCCGGGCCCGGGACGTCCTCAGATACGGCTCGGTCGCCGCGACGCCGAAGCTGCCCAAGCCGGCCGCCAAGCTGGCCGGGGTGGTGGCCCCCAAGGCCAATGTCGCAGTTGCCCCCAAGCCGGCGCAGAAGTAGCGTTCGTTAACGCTTTTCGCGCCGGGAAGGCCGGCGAACACCAGGGCGGCGTCTCTTCGAGAACGGAGAGGCGCCGCTTTCGTTTGGCCTTCGCGAAAGGTGACAGGCGGGCCTCTTGCTATCGATACAGCCGAGCTAAGCCCTTCATTAACCATATGACGGCAGGCTCCACGGCGGGGGATCGACCTTGCCGACGTTCTCGAAGAAGCCTGCCTACACCGAGCCGCCGCCGCCGGAGCCGCGGCCCACGCCGGCCCAGACCGTGCGCGCCCTGATGGGCAATCCCTATTTCGCCGCCATGGGCGCGGGCCTGATGTTCCTGACGACCCTCGCCGTGCTGATCGGCGTCGCCGGGGACCCCAAGGCCGGCGAGCCGGTGGTGCGGGTCTCGCTGGCCAAGATCGCCGGCAGAGCCGAGCCTGGCTGGCGCAACGCCCTGGCGCCCGAGCGGCCCGGCGATCCGCTGGTCACCGAGGACCTCTTCACCCTCTCCGAAACCCCGGTGGAGGCCGAGACCCTGATCGGCGGCCAGGCCGTCATCACCCTGCCTGGCGGGCAGATGTTCCAGGCCGGCGGCCCGCTGCCGCAGGCGCCGCTGGCGGGCTTCCACACCCAGGGTCCGGGCGGCCTGCTGCCGATCATCGCCCAGGACGGGCGGACCCCGGCCGAGGCCTACGCACGCCCCTTTGTCTCCAACGGCAAGCCTAGGATCGCGGTCGTGATCGGGGGCCTGGGGCTCAACGCCAAGGCCACCCGGCAGGCCATCGAGACCCTGCCGCCGCAGGTGACCCTCTCTTTCGTGCCCTACGCCGATGGGCTGCAGGGGTGGATCGACCTGGCCCGCGCCCATGGCCATGAGGTGCTGCTCGAGGCCCCCATGGAGCCGATAGACTATCCTGAGAACGATCCCGGTCCCTACACCCTGCTGGCTGAGGCGCAGCCCGCCGACACCGTCCGCAAGCTCGAGTGGCTGCTCTCGCGCGCCACCGGCTACTACGGCGTGACCAACTACCTGGGCTCGAAGTTCGTCACCTCCGACCCGGCCATGACCACCTTCGCCAGCGCCCTGCGGGCCCGCGGCCTGGCCTTCATCGACGACGGGTCGGCCGCGCGACGTGCGGGCGGCGTGCCGCGCGCTTCGGCCGACAAGATCATCGACGATCAGCTTTCGGCCGAGGCCATCGACCAGCAGTTGATGGGACTCGAGGCCGGGGCGGTCCAGACCGGCCGGGCCCTGGGCGCGGGCTTCGCCTATCCGGTAACCTTGAGCCAGGTGGCGCGTTGGGCGCAGGGACTGGAGCAGCGCGGCTATCAGCTCGCTCCGGCCTCGGCCCTGACCACCCCCTAGAGCCCAATGACCGACCTTTCGCTCTACCGCCCCAACGTGGGGGTGGTGCTGTTCCATCCGGACGGCCGCGTCTGGCTGGGCCGGCGCGCCAACACGCCTGGGCCCTACAACTGGCAGTTCCCGCAGGGGGGCGTCGACGCAGGCGAGGACCTGCTGGACGCCGCCCGGCGCGAGCTGGCAGAAGAAACCGGCGTCAGCTCAGTGAGCCTGCTGGGCCGCACCGACGGCTGGCTGGCCTACGACTTCCCGGCCGACCACGTCGGCGGCAAGGCCGCGCGCGGCTGGAAGGGCCAGCGCCAGGTGTGGTTCGCCTTCCGCTTCGAGGGCGAGGACAGCGAGATCAATCTCGGGGCGACGGAGCACGTCGAGTTCGACGCGTGGCGCTGGGCGCTGATCGAGGAGGCGGTCGAGCTGGTGGTGCCCTTCAAGCGCCCCATCTACGGGCAGGTGGCGCAGGCATTCCGTGACTTCGCCGCCCATCGGCCTCTCCGCGACGGCGTGGCTTGAACCTGCCGGCCGAAACTAGGTTAAGGACAACAAGCGATGCGTCGGCGGGGGCCGCGCCTGAGGAGCGAGTGATGGCCGCGCCGATCATCATGGTGCACGGCGCCTTCTGCGGCGGCTGGGTGTTTGAGACCTTCGCCGCGCCGTTCGCCGCGGCGGGTCACGAGGTGCTGACCCCCGACCTGCGCGGCCATGGCGCCGGCGAGCGGCGCGATGCGGCCACCGGCCTCTCGATGGCCGACTATGCCCAGGACATCGCCCAGCTGGCCGAGAGCCTGCCCGAGCCGCCGATCCTGATCGGCCATTCGATGGGGGGGCTGGTCTGCCAGATGGCCGCAAGCCGGGCGCGGGTGCGCGCCCTCGCGCTGCTGGCCCCCTCGGCCCCTTGGGGCGTCACCGGCAACACGGTGGAGGAGGCGGTCACCGCCTTCGGCCTGCACCTGATGGGCCCCTTCTGGACCCAGGCCGTTGAGCCCGACCTCAACCTGATGCGGCAGTACAGCCTCAGCCGCCTGCCCCGCGCCGAGCGCGAGGCGGCGATCGCCCGGCTCCGTCCGGAAAGCGGCCGGGCGCTGTGGGAGACGCTGAACTGGTGGCTGGACCCGTTCATGACCACCAGCGTGTCGCTGGCCGGGCGCGGCTGCCCGTCCCTCGCGCTGGTCGGCGAGAAGGACGTGGTTCATCCGCCGGCGACAGTGCGTCAGACGGCGGCGCGGCTCGGCGCGGGCTGCGAGGTGCTGCCCGGCATGAGCCACTGGCTGGTAGGCGAGCCCGGCTGGCGGGACGTGTCGGCCCGCCTGCTGGACTGGATGGATCGCGAGGTCAGGGCCGCCGCCTGACCGGCGGCGGCCGGCGACATCAGCCCGCGGTCGTGATCTTGCGTTCCTGGTAGAGCACCTTGGCCCGGTCGGCGTTGCGCGCCACGGGCGAGCCGTCCTGCTTCGAGTGCTTCACGAACACCAGGCCGATGGAGTCGGTGTTGGTGAAGTGCTCCCACGAGCGGGTGGTGAGCTGGTTGCCGGTCGCCGGGTCCGGCCGAATGTCGCTGCGGTAGGGCTTCAGCTCCGGCTCGTGCCGGAAGGCCCAGGTGTGCAGCGCCTTGGCGATGGTCTCGTCCTGGCCGACCGCGTACTCGACGGTCAGCTCGCACGTGTCCTTGTTGGAGCCCTGCGGCTCCAGCGCGATGGTGTAGGGCTTGGTCCCCAGCATGGCCACGTAGCGGTTGTTGCGCTGCTTGCGCATGCCGTAGGCCTTGGCCAGCTGCTCGGCGTTGCCGCCGCGAACCAGGGGCACGCAGATCCGCTGGATGGCGTCGAGCACCACGGCGCCGTCGCCGCTGGTGGGCAGCTCCGGCATGGGCGCCGCCGCGGGGGGGGCAGGAGCGGCTGCAGGGGGCGCGGCGGGCGCGGCGGCGGCCGGCGGCGCGGCCGGTTGGGCCGGCGGGGTCTCGGCAGGCTGCTGCGCCGCTGCGGCGGTGGTGAGGCCCGCAAGGGCGATGAGACTGACGAGGGCGGTACGCATTTGAGGTCCCCTGACTTTTTCAGACCGGCGCTTCGCCGGAGGCCTTCGAATTTCCTGTGCCAGCCCTGTTTCCAGAGCGCAACCCAACTCAGGCGGATGATAACGCCCGTTCCTCCCAGGCCTAACCCATTGTGCATGAATGGCGGCTGATCGCGGAGCCTCAGGCGTCGGGCGAGGGTTGGCACAGCGGACTGTCGCCCTTCGCCCGGTAGACGGTGGAGGAGAGCGCCCAGGTCCCCTGCGCCGAACCATTGGGGGTCGTGACGCTGGCCATCAGCCGCTCCTCCCCGGCCTTGGCGCAGAAAACGGTGCGGATCACCCGCCCGCCGCCCTCCGGCCCCGACCGGCCGCGGACGAAGCCTTCCGGCCGCGCCAGGATGGTCCGCTCGGCCATCTCCCGCAGCTCCTCGGCCCGGCCCCGGTCGACGTAGGTGGAGCAGGAACCGTCCTGCCAGGCGACCGCGTAGACCTGAGTGAGCGAGCCGAGCCGCCAGAGCTGATCGCCGGGCTTGGTCGCCGGCAGTCCGCGCGACATGGGCGTGAGCCGCTCGTAAAGCGCCAGATCGCCGATGGATTTGCGCTCCAGGATGCCCGGCAGGCAGACGTCGCGCAGCACGATTTCGGCCGCGGCGACGCCGTCGACCAGCGCCGCCCACGGCGCCTTGTCCTGCGGCTGCGCATGCGCGGCGGCGGGCGACACGAACGCGGCAAGGATCACGCAGAGGGCGCGCAGCATTACGGGCTCACCTTGTGGGCGAGCCCGCATGAAAAGTCAGCTGCGCCAAGGGCGCAAGCTCAGACCGCAGCTTCGGTGGCGCTCTCGGCCAGGATGGTCAGACCATCGGGCGTGACGTCGGCGAAGCCGCCGCGGACGTCGAACGCCCGCCGGTTGGCCCCGTCGTGCACCACCACCCGGCCTTCGCGCAGGGTGGTCATGAACGGCGCGTGGTTGGCCAGGACGCCGAAGTCGCCTTCGGCGCCCGGCGCGTCCACCTGGTCCACCTGGCCCGAGAACAGCTCGCGCTCAGGGGAGACCAGAGAGAAGTGGAGCTTCTCGGCCACCTAGGCCTCCGACGCCAGCTGCTCGGCCTTGCGGACCGCGTCCTCGATGGTGCCGACGTTGTAGAAGGCCGGCTCCGGCAGGTGGTCGTACTCGCCGTCGCAGATCGCCTTGAACGAGCGGATGGTGTCCTCCAGCGGCACCAGCACGCCCGGCAGGTTGGTGAACTGCTCGGCCACGTGGAAGGGCTGCGACAGGAAGCGTTGGATCTTCCGGGCGCGGGCCACCACCAGCTTGTCGTCTTCCGAGAGCTCGTCCATGCCCAGGATGGCGATGATGTCCTTCAGCGCCTTGTACTGCTGCAGGATTTCCTGGGTGCGGCGGGCGACCTGATAGTGCTCCTCGCCGATCACCAGCGGGTCCATGATCCGCGAGGTGGAGTCGAGCGGGTCCACGGCCGGGAAGATGCCCTGCGAGGCGATGTCGCGGCTCAGAACGGTGGTCGCGTCCAAGTGAGCGAACGAGGTGGCCGGAGCCGGGTCGGTCAGGTCGTCGGCGGGCACGTAGATGGCCTGCACCGAGGTGATCGAGCCCTTCGAGGTGGAGGTGATCCGCTCCTGCAGGTTGCCCATCTCGGTGGCCAGCGTCGGCTGATAGCCCACCGCCGAGGGGCTGCGGCCGAGCCGCGCCGACACTTCCGAGCCCGCCTGGGTGAAGCGGAAGATGTTGTCGATGAACAGCA
>NZ_DATAGM010000008.1:0-6871 GCF_036263695.1 Phenylobacterium sp. | reverse complement strand
AGCGTGGACGACGCCGAATGCCCCGACTGTCCGGCGGGACTGCCCGGCGAGGATCCTGCGTTCACGACCGCCGTCACCGCCCTCGGCGCCAAGCTCGCCAAGGCCGATGGCCGCGCCGACGTGCACGAGTTCGCCAGGTTTTCCGAGGTCTTCCAGTCCGACCCGGGCTCCGAGCGCAACGTGCGCCGGCTGTTCCAACTGGCTCGCCAGACCACCCATGGCTTCGAAAGCTACGCCAGGCGCCTGGCCCGGCGCTACCGCGGCTGTCCGCAGCTGCTGGAAGACGTGGTGGACGGGCTCTTCCACATCGCCGCATCGGACGGAGCGGTCTCCGATGACGAGTTGGCCTACATCGGCCGGGTGGCGGAGATCTTCGGCTTCTCGCCGCTGGTGTTCCGGCGGCTAAAGGCGACCCATCTCGGCTCCGACGCCGACGATCCCTACACCATCCTCGACGTCCCGCACGACGCCAGCGACGAGGAGATCCGCGCCGTCTGGAAGAAGATGCTCTCAGAGGCCCACCCGGACCGGGCCCGCGCCCGCGGGCTGCCGAGCGAGTTCATCGAGGTGGCCGAGGCCAAGTCGGCCGCCATCAACGCCGCCTTCGACACCATCATGCGCGAAAGGCGCCAGATTGCGCTCGCCGGAGCGGCATGATGACGCCGCAATCACAGCATTTCGTGAGTGTGAGTTGACCGGCGGGATCGCCGGGCCGACATTTCCGTTGAGCCGGAATAGCCGGCCGTGAGGAGACGATGGACAGGTTGACCGCTGGCAAGCCGCGTTCCGCCCTGCGCACCCTGGCTCTGGTGGGCGGCGCGCTCGCCACGGCGGCCGCTGTGACCGTCGCCGCCGTGCTCGCCGTCTTCGCGGCCGCCACGGTGGTGGTGATCGCGGTGATGTCGAGCTTCCTCCTGATGTTCGCCGGCGCCGCCCTGCGCGCCCGCCGCACCGCCCGCGCCCGCGCGAGCAACAACGGCATCATCGAAGCCCGCAACGTCGGCGGCCACCACTGGGTCGCCTACGGCTGGAACGAGCGGGCTTAAGGCACACAAATCACCGCTCATCCCGGCGAAAGCCGGGATCCATCCCGAACCTAGCTACTGACGCAGTGGTCTCGATGAACGCCGTCTGGATCCCGGCTTCCGCTGGGATGAGCCGTTAGTGCCCCTGGGGCGTCACGCCCGGCGGCGGGTAGGGGCGTAGGTCGTAGAAGCCCGCGAGGCGGACGGTGACGGTCACCGGCCGGCCCTCCAGGTTGCGGAAATACCAGCCGTGGAAGCCCTCCATGGGCGCGGTGAAGGACCCGCTCATGCCCTTGGCCGGCTCGCCCTTCAGCGGGTCTGCGGTGCGGTAGGTCATCACCTTGATGCGCGGGCTGGGCAGGGTCTCGCCGTGGAAGTCGGAATAGACCTCGCCGTCGGCGCTCCAGGCGTAGACGAAGGCCTGGCCGGGCACCATCCAGACCTTCCGCTCGGTGTCGGAGCCCTCCTGCCCGCCGGTCTCCAGGCGGATCGTCAGGGTGTCGGACCGCCAGGGCCGGGCGGCCTCGATGGCCACCGCGCCGGCGCCATCGGGCGGCGTGACCGCCACCTCCCGGCTGGCGCCCATGCGGGTAAGCCCTGTCAGCCGGCCGAAGCCCGTCGGGTCGACCGCGTACTCGGCCGGCAGCACGAGGAGGACGGTGACCAGGGTTCCGGCCGCCAGGGCGGTGAGCGTCCAGGCGAGGAGACGCCTGCGCGAGGGGCCCGGCCGCTCGGCGCTCATGCGCTCCTCCCGAGGACGTAGCCGGCCAGCTGCATCTGGGTCAGCACGAACCCCGCGGTCATCAGCGCCACGTTGGCGGCGACGGCCTGGCGCGCGAACGCGGGCCTGGAGCGCCACCAGCCCATCAGCGCCAGGATCATCGCCAGCGCCAGGAACTGCCCAAGCTCGACGCCGACGTTGAACGCCACCATGTTGGCGACCAGGCCGTCAGGGGAGAGCTTCAGGTCCTGCAGCTTGGTCGCCAGGCCGAACCCGTGGGCCAGGCCGAAGGCGGCCACCATGGCCCGGGTGTCCGGGCTGGCGCCGAACCAGGTTTTGAACGCCCCGAGGTTGTCGAGCGCCTTGTAAACCACAGACAGCCCGATCACCGCGTCCACCAGGAACGGGTCGGCGCGCACGCTCCCGAGAACGCCCACGAGCAGCGTCGCGCTGTGGCCCAGGCTGAACAGGGTGACGTACAGCGCCACGTCCTTCAGCCGATGGAGGAAGAAGACCACCCCCACCAGGAAGGCCAGGTGATCGTAGCCGGTGACCATGTGCTTGGCGCCGAGGTACAGGAAGGCGGCGATCTGCGGTCCCGGGTTGGCCTCGATGAAGGCGGCGTCCCCGCTTCCCACCCCGTGCGCCAGGGCCGGGCCCGCGAGCGCCAGCGTTGCGATCGAGAGCAGGGTGGCGAGCGCGCGGTGCACGTCTTGGCTGTAGCCCGGCTCGGCCGCCCGCGCCAGACCTGCGCCCTTGCCGCCCCGCGGCGCCGCCTCTACGGTCGCGCCCGCTCAGCATCTGAGGAGGAAACGGGCATGATCGCGCTGGTGGCGACGCTGAAGATCCAGGACGGCAAGAACGCCGAGTTCGAGGCGGTCTTCCGCGAGCTCTCGCAACAGGTGCGGGCCAACGAGCCCGGCAACCTCCTCTACCAGCTGACCCGCACCTCCGAGCCCAACACCTACAAGGTGCTGGAGCTCTACAAAGACGAGGCAGCCACCGCCGCCCACCGCGACGCCGAGCACTTCAAGGCCGCCGGCCCCAAGCTGGGCGCTGTCCTCGCCGGCCGGCCGGAGATCGAGCGCCTGACGACGGTCGACTGAGCGGCGCTCAGGCGCTGAAGTTCAGCTTCAGGCCCGGCCTGGGCCACCTGGCCTTCACGAGCTTGCCGGTGGCCGAGAGGGTGATCCAGGCGTCCATCATGTCGGCGCCGCCGAAGCAGATGTTGGTCACCACCAGGTCGGGGAATCCGAAGTGCTCGGTGGTCCCGTCCGGGTCGAAGGCGGTGATCCCGCCGTTGATGATGGTAGCCACGCACACCTTGCCGCCGGCCTCGACCGCGAGGCTGTCGAGCAGCTGGTAGCCCTGCAGGTTGCAAACCACCCGGCCAGGTCCGAAGCCCTCCGGCGGCTTCAGCCGGCCGGGCTCAGCGACGTCGAAGGCCCAGAGGCGACCGAGCGTGGTGTCGGCCATGTAGACGACGCGCTCGTCCGGCGAGAGGCCGACGCCGTTGGGCGAGACGAAGTGGTCGCGCTGGCGGCTGATCAACGAGCCGTCGGGCCTCGCGTAGTAGAGCGCCCCGAACTTGCGCCCTTCTGGCGTGCCGCAGCCGTGGTCGGTGAACCAGAAGCCGCCGGTCCTGTCGAAGACCAGGTCGTTCGGCCCCACCAGCCTGCGGCCGTCGCAGGCCTCGTAGAGGGTCTCGAGCCTGCCGCTCGCCGGGTCGAACCGCTGGATCGAGCCGCCCTTGTGGGTGTCCGGCGTCGGGCCTGGGATGGTCAGCCCGTTGTTCTCCAGCCACTGGAACGAGCCCCCGTTGTTGGTGATGCAGATGGCGCCGTCCGGGCCTATAGCGGCGCCGTTCGGCCCGCCGCCGGTCTCGCAGACCGTCTCGCGGCGCCCGTCAGGGAAGATCCGCGTCAGCCGCTGGCCCTTGATCTCGGTCACGATCACCGATCCGTCGGCCATGGCGATCGGCCCCTCCGGAAACTCCAGCCCCTCGGCGACGACCTCGAACTCCATCGGCCCGTTCCTCCGTTCTTGCGTTCGAGGTAACCGGCTCCCGCCGGGGAAAACAACTCAGCGCCGCTCGAGCACCTTCAGCACGAAGGGATGCTCATCGTCCGGGCCCGCGGGGTGAGCCTCTTCCCTGACCACCGTCCACGCGCTCTCGTCGAAGGGGGCGAGGAACACGTCGCCCGCCACGTCGGCCAAAACGTCGGTGAGGTAGATCCGCCGCGCCCGCGGCAGCGCCAGCTCGAAGAGCGAGGCGCCGCCGATCACGCAGACTTCTTCGGCGCCGTCCTCCTCCGCCTGCTCCCGTGCGATCTGCACGGCCTCGGAGAAGTCCTCGCAGGTGATGGCGCCCTTGGGTTGGAACGAGCCGTCGCGGGACAGGACGATGTTGGTCCGCTTCGGCAGCGGCTTCAGCGGCAGGCTCTCCCAGGTCTTGCGGCCCATGATCACCGGCTTGCCGAGGGTCAGCGCCTTGAAGCTCTGCATGTCGGTCTTCAGCCGCCAGGGCAGGCCGCCGTCCTTGCCGATGACGCCCTTCCGGTCGCGGGCGATGGGACCGGCGGTGAGGATGGCCTTGGGCATGGCCGCGTTCTAGCCAGCCGCGGCGCGTCTGTCTCGGGCGCCCGCGTTTCACATTCGGCTCCGTGGCCCGCCCGGCGAGACGCCGCGTTTCGGCATTGCGCTAGCTCGCGTGCCTGTGCATGACCCTCCCGACCCAAGGGAACGTCGGGTTGTCGACAGCGTTGCCGTAGCGGGGTTCGCCCCCGGAGGACAGTGAATGGGTTCTGTAGCGCTCGATCAGGAGGCGCCGATCGCGGCGCCTGCCGCCGAGCACGACCTCGAGGACTTTTTCGAGAACGGCTCCCTCGGGCTGCACATCGTCGACCGCAGGTGATCGTGCGGGCCAACAAGGCTGAGCTGGAGCTGCTCGGCTATCCGGCCCACGAGTACGTCGGACGGCCCGTGGCCGATTTCCACGCCGATCCGGAGACAGTCGCCGACGTGCTGCGGCGGCTGAAGGCCGGCGAGCGGCTCGACAAGTACCCGGCCCGGCTGCGGGCCCGCGACGGCTCGATCAAGTACGTCCAGATCAGCTCCAGCGCCCTGTTCCGCAACGGCGAGTTCGTCAACACGCGCTGCTTCACCGTGGACGTCACCGGGCGCGACGAGGGCGCCCGGCGGCTGGCGGAGAGTGAACAGCGCGTGCGGGCGCTGCTCGATGCGCTGCCGATGGCCGTCTACACCACCGACCGAGAGGGCCGGATCACGTACTGCAACGAGGCCGCGGTGGAGTTCGCCGGCCGCCGCCCCGAACTCGGCGTCGACCTCTGGTGCGTCACCTGGAAGCTCTATTGGCCGGATGGTACGCCGCTGCCGCACGACGAGTGCCCGATGGCCCTGGCGCTGAACGCCGGCGAGGAGCTGCGGGGCGTCGAAGCGGTCGCCGAGCGGCCGGACGGCACGCGAGCGACCTTCACGCCGTTCCCCACCCTACTGCGCGACGCCGACGGCGAAGTGACCGGGGCGATCAACGTGCTGGTGGACATCTCGGAGCGCAAGCGGGCCGAGGAGGGCCAGAAGGTGCTGATCGACGAGCTGAACCACCGGGTGAAGAACACCCTGGCCACGGTGCAATCGATCGCCCGGCACACCCAGCGCAGCGCGCCCGAGGACTTTTCCACCCGCTTCGAGGAGCGGCTGCTGTCGCTCAGCAAGGCTCACGACCTGCTGACCCGCCGGCAGTGGAGCGGCGTGGGGTTGCGCGAGCTGCTGGAGCAGGAGTTCGCCCCCTATGCCCGGGGCGCCGAACGGCGGGTGCGGCTGGACGGCCCGGACCTCACCCTGCCGGCCCGCATCGGCCTGGCGCTCGGCATGGTCGTCCACGAGCTGGCCACCAACGCCGCCAAATACGGCGCCCTCTCGGCCGACGGCGGCCAGGTCCAGCTGACCTGGACGCTGGATCGACTGGGCGCCGATCCTGCCCTGGCGATGCAGTGGATCGAGACCGGCGGGCCGCCGATGGTCGAGCCCACCCGGCGCGGCTTCGGCCTCCGGCTGATCGAACGCAACATCACCAGGGACCTGGCCGGATAGGTCGACCTGCGTTTCAAACCTGAAGGACTGCAGTGCTCTCTCGCCATTCCGCTCGCGTGACCGGCGCCGACGCGTCGGACGAGGGCCTCAAGGGCCTTCAGGTGCTGATCGTCGAGGACGAAGGCCCGGTCGCCCTGCTGATCGAGGACATGCTCGAGGACCTGGGCTGCACCGTCGTCGGCAGCGCCGCCAGCGTGGCCGAGGCGCTGAGGCTGGTGGAGGCCGGCGGCTACGACGTGGCCCTGCTGGACGTGAACATCGCCGGCCAGAGCGTGCTGCCGGTGGCCGAAGCCCTGGTGCGCCGCGGGGCCCCCTTCGCCATCGCCAGCGGCTACGGCCCAGCCGGCGTGCCGGACAGCCTGCGCCGCGTGCCGGTGATCCAGAAGCCGTTCCGTCGGCAGGAACTGGAAGACGCCTTGTGCGCGGCGCTGGGCTGACGGTCCACGGCTCGTCCGGCTGTCAGAGCTCTTTCGCCGCATCGCGGACAGCGGCGAGGAAGGCGATCTGGGCCGCCCCGAGCTCGCGACCGGTCGCCTGCGGCCAGGCCGAATTGACCACCACCACGAGCTTGTCCTTCGGCAGTGTCACGATCGATTGCCCGAAGATGCCTCTCGCGGCGTAGCCGTCGGGGATCATCCACCAGAAGTAGCCGTAGCCGGGCGGGGGCGCTCCATTGGTGATCTGGGGCGTGGTCGCCTGAGCCGTCCACCCTTCGGGTAGGATGCGCTTGCCGCGCGCCACGCCGCCCTCCAGCATGAACTGTCCGATGCGCCCGTAGTCCCGCAGTGTCATGGACATGCAGCAGCCGCCGCGCTCGTGGCCGGCGAGGTCCAGCATCCAGATGCCGTCCCGCTCCATGCCGATAGGCTTCCAGAGCTTCTCGGAGGCGTATTGGGAGAGTGTCTTGCCGGTGGCTTTGGAGACCAGCACGCCGACGAGGTCGGTCTCGCCTGTGTTATAGGTGAACTTCTCGCCAGGCGGGTTGGCCCGCGGCAGCTTGCGCATGTAGCTG
>NZ_DATAGM010000007.1:0-4662 GCF_036263695.1 Phenylobacterium sp. | reverse complement strand
TTCGAGACGTACCAGGAGAACCCTGCCGAACCGGCTAACCAGAGCACCGAGGCCACGGCGCCGCCCCAGGTCACCCATCGCCACTTGGCCTGCTCACGGCTCGGCCCGTAGCGGTATACGATCGACAGGGCCAGCATCGTGACCGCCAGGAGCGCAGGCCATCGCAGCAACGCCAGCGGCGCGGCGCTCGCATCGATGCGCAGCATGTTCATCGCCACAGGCACGGCGACCACCGCGGTGGCGGTCAGGCCGACGAACACCAGTCCGCCGATCGTGAAGCCGAGCGTCACCAGGTTCATTTGCAGGAAGTTGCGCTTCTCCTTCTCCTCGTAGGCCACGTTCAGGCCGTTGAAGAGCGCCTTCATGCCGGCGTTGGCGCTCCACAGGGAGAACAGGAAGCTGGCTATGAAGGTGGCCGACAGACTGGCCTTCTTCTCAGCCGCGATCCGGACCATCTGCTCGCCGATGAAGGTCAGGATGTCCGCAGGGACGAAGCCGGTGAGGATCGCCAGATGCTCTCGCGCAGCCGCAACATCGGCGAAGATGCCGTAGAGCGAGACGAAGGCGGCCAGCGCGGGAAACAGCGCCATCACACCTGCGAAGGCGATCCCGCTGGCCACCAGCGGGATGTTGTCGCGCATGAACTCGCGCCACGTGCGCCAGAGGATATCCTTCCAGCCCGCTGGAGGTATCTCCGAGGGCCCCTCCGCGGCCCGCCCGCGGTTCGCCTCCAGCGGCGCATCGTGGGGCTGGCTCAGACCGCGCGGCTTCGGGCGGCCTTGGCGCGGCCAGGCGGCGAGCATCAGGCCAAGCGCCAGCCAGGGCGCCAGCACGATCGGCGACGGGGGCTTCAGGCGGGGTCGGGCGGCGTCGGCCATGGCTGAGCATGAAATCCGCCAGAGCCGCCGCCCGTTCCGGCCGCTAAGATCGCGAGATGCCGACCCGAATCTTCGTCGACGCCGACGCCTGTCCGGTCAAGGACGAGGTCTACAAGGTGGCTCGCCGCTATGGGCTGCAGGTCTATGTCGTGGCCGGGTCGTTCCTGATGGTCCCGAAGGAGCCGCGCATCGAGCGGGTGATCGTCGAGGCCGGCCCCGACGCCGCCGACGACTGGATCGCCGAGCAGGTGCAGCGCGGCGATGTCGTCATCACCCACGACATCCCGCTGGCCAGCCGCTGCCTGAAGAGCGGCGCCCTGGTGCTGGGCCCGTCAGGCCGGGTGTTCACGGAGGACTCCATCGGCCAGGCGCTGGCGGGCCGGGCGATCGGGGAGCATCTGCGGTCAGTGGGCGAGATAACCCGGGGTCCGCCGCCGTTCCAGGCGAAGGACCGCTCGCGCTTCCTCTCAGCGCTCGACGAGGCGGTTCACCGGGCTAAGCGGCTTGGGGGCGGCTGACGACTGGAAGGGCCCGATCCCTTCCTTCTTCATGAACCAGTTCGCGAACTCGGGTCCGATAACGAAGCCGTCCCGGTTGGCGTCCGCGGCGCGGAATCCGTCGACGCTCTCACCGGACTCCAGCCACTCGGCCTTGCTGACCTTCTGGTCCTTGTTGGCGTCAGCCGGGTGGACGAAGCGGCCCGGGGGCGGCTCGGCCAGGACGGGGCTCGCCGAACCCGCCGCGAACGCGGTCAGAACGGCGAGGGAGGCGAGGCGGCGCATACTGCGGCTCCGAATGGCTTCCAGAGCAGGTTCGGCGCGAGTCATGGCCGAATTTGGCCGATTTCAGCGCTCGAATACGCCCACCAACTCAATGTGAGGGGACCACAGGAACTGGTCCACGGGTAGCACCCGGGCGAGCCGGAAGCCGGCGTCGATCAGCACCCGGGCGTCGCGCGCAAAGGTCGCAGGGTTACAGGACACGCCGATTGCCCGCGCCGCGCCAGAGCGGGCGATCTCCTGCGCCTGCTCCAGCGCCCCGGCCCGCGGCGGGTCGAACACCACGACATCGGTGCGCTTCAGCTCCTCGGCGAGGACGGGCCGGCGGACCAGGTCCCGCGCCTCGGCGGTGATCCCCTTCAGGCCGGGGGCGGTGGCGACGGCGGCCGTCAGCGCGCGAATCGCCTCCGGCGCGCCGTCGGCCGCATAGACCGGCGCGACCTCGGCCAAGTGAAAGCTGAAGGTGCCCACGCCGCAGTAGAGGTCGGCGATGCGCTCGGCGCCTTGCGCCTGCTCGTGCACGAAGGCGGCCATCGCCGCCTCAGCCTGGGGGACGGCCTGCAGGAAGGCGCCTGGCGGCAGGCCGACCCTCGCGGGGCCCAGTCGCACGGTGGGCATCCGCGCCTGGTAAGCGGTTTCGCCGTCGAGGGTGATCCGCGCAAAGTCGGCCGCCGCGGCGGTCTCGGCGAGTTGCACGCGGGCGTCCGCCGAGAGGCCCCCGCTCTTGCGCTCCACCCCGGTGATGTCGACGTCGAGCCCCGCGTCCGTGACCGTCACGTGCAGGGTGGGCGCGGACTTGGGGTGCTCGAACAGCGGCGCGGCCAGCCGCTTCAGGTCCGGCAGAGCGGCGTGGATACGCGGGTCGGAGATCGGGCAGACGTCGATCTCCACCAGGCTCCAGGACTTGCGAGTCTTGTAGCCGACGCGGGCGGCGTCTTTGCGCCCCTGGCGGGCGTGCAGCGCCACGCGCCGGCGGGTTTGGGGCTCGGCCGCGAAGGGCGGCAGCATCTCGGTCTCAATGTGCTGGCGCGCCAGGGTGCCGGCCAGCCGCTCCACCTTCCAGGCGAGGTAGGCCGGCCGGTCCCAGTGCTGCAGGGCGCAGCCGCCGCAGGCGCCGAAGTGCGGGCAAGGCGGCTCGACCCGCTGTGGGCTCGGCTCGAGAATCGCCACGACGTCGCGCCGGTCGCCGCCGGGCGCGAGCCGCACGCGCTCACCCGGCAGGGTGAAGGGCGCGTAGAGCGGCCCGGGCGCGATGCCGTCCCCCTCCCCGCCGACCGCCTCGATCACCGTCTCTACCGCGGGCCTTGAGCGCGGCTGTGGCCTGGAACTTCGCATCACGGCAGCCATTTAGCCGTCGATCCGCCAAGAGGCGAGCCGCGCCCGGGCCGCATGAACGAAGATGAACGGCCCGATCAACGCGCGTTCACCTTAGCTTTGCCATCAATGTTCTCGAAGAGTCGGCAGGGGGCCGCCTTGAAGAGAAACGCCGGAGACAGCCTATGAAGCGACTTCTCGTTCTCGCCGCCGCAGCCGCCACCGCGGTTCCGGCTTTCGCCGCCCCCGAACTGGCCAGCGCGCAATCCGTCCGCAACTACGGTTCGGGCGACATCTGCCGGGCCGAGCAGCGCCGCTCGGCCACCACCGGCGCGGTGATCGGCGGCGCAGCGGGCGCTTTGGTGGGCCGCAGCGTGGCCGCCGACAACGCCCGCACCGAAGGCACTGTGCTGGGCGCCGCCGTCGGCGCCGTGGCCGGTCACCAGATCGGCAAGTCGCGGGTGAAGTGCGTGAACTATCCGACCCGGGTCTCGGCTCGGTCCGACTGCCGCTGGGTGCAGGAGTACTACGGCGGCAAGATGCACGATTTCGAAGTCTGCCGTGGACGCGACGGCGTCTGGCGGCCGAGCGGGCGCGGCTAGAGCCGCGCTCTGACCTGACACCACCCGAGGGGAGCCTGCTGTAAAATGAACTTCCGTTCCACCCTGGCCAAGGGCGCCTTGGCCGCCGTCGCGGGCGTCGCCGCCCTGACCGCCGTGGCGGCGCCGACCATCGCGTCGGCTCAGCCCTACGGCGGCTCCTACTACGACCCCTGCCGGCGCGATCAAACCAATCGCGGTACTGTCGGCGGCCTGATCGGCGGCGCGCTGGGCGCGGCCATCGGCTCCAACGCGGCGGCGCGGAAGAACCGCACCGAAGGCGCCCTCCTGGGCGGGGCGGTCGGCGCGGTGGCCGGCGCGGCCGTCGGTAACAACTCGGCGGCCTGCCGCAGCGGTTATCCCCGCGACAGCTACTCCGCCTACGACCGCGGCTACAGCGGCGGCTACTACAACCAGCCCTACGACCTCGAGGACCGCTACCGCTCCAATGGCTACTACAGCGGCGGCGGCTACTACGGCTCTGCCTACGAGGACGACGACTACGGCTACGCCTATGGATATGGCGGCCAGCGGCTGCGCATCACCGAGCGGGCCGGCGCCGACGGCTGCACCCTGGCCGAGAGCCCGGTCTACATGCCGGACGGCCGCACCGTGACCCGCATGGTCCGGGTCTGCATGGACAGCCGCGGCCGCTACCAGGTCGTCGACTAGACCTCTCAGTTCCTGAGCGAGACGACTGGCCGCCGGCAGCGATGTCGGCGGCCTCTTTCTTGACTGACGCTCCCCTGCGACTTGGTTTGTCGCAGGCGCTACCTGCCACCCAGGGCGACGACGATAGATCCGCTCATCCCGGCGGGAGCCGGGACCCAGACACCGGATCAGACGGAGAGGCCGCCTGGATCCCGGCGTCCGCCGCGATGAGCGGGCCCAGAGAGCCTACGTCCCGCCGGCCGACTTCTTCGCCCAGACCAGATACTCGGCATTCCCCTCGCCGCCGGCGATCGGGCTGTCGGCCTCGCCCATGACCCGCCAGCCGCTTCCCTGCAGGAAGGCCTTCGCGCCGTCGAGGGCGGCGGCGCGGATGGCGCGATCCTTGACGAGGCCGCCCTTCCCCACCCGGCCGGGCCCGGC
>NZ_DATAGM010000006.1:0-1854 GCF_036263695.1 Phenylobacterium sp. | reverse complement strand
CCAGCCCCGACGATTTCGGCCACGCGCCGATCCGGCCCTGGTTCGAGCGGGTAGTGGCCGAGGAGGGGCAGGTGGGTCTCGCCGACGCCGAGCAGATGCGGGCGATGTTCGTCGACCGCCTCGAGCACACCGCCGCCTTCGTCGAGACGGTCTTCACGGAGGTGGATGAGCACCTGGCCGAGGAGTTGGTCGCCACCGCTCAGAAGACCCTGGCGATGACCCTGGGCGCCCAGTTGGCTTACATCTACCTGCACACCCGGCCCAGCGCGGCCGGGGCCGAGGCGGCGCGGCTGGACGCCCTGCGCGACCTCCTGCTGGCGGGCATCTGATGCGCATCCTCTACCTGGTCCACCAGTTCCTGCCCGAATACGCCGGCGGCACCGAGAAGGTGACCCTCAACCTGGCGCACGCCGCCCAGTCCGAGGGCCACCACGTGGAGGTGTTCACCGCGTCGCATCGGCCGGGCCCGCCTTGGCGGGAGCAGGAGGGCCTGCGCAGCTGTCTCGTGCAGGGGGTCCCGGTCCACGCTCTGCCCCATCAGGAGGGCCGGCCGCTCGAGGACCTGGGCTTCCGCCCCGCGGAGGGCGTGCGCCAGCGGTTCGAGCGGTTCCTGGACAGCCGGCCGAAGTTCGACGTGGTGCACGTGATGCACGCCCTGCGCCTGAACGACGCCGTCGAGGCGCTCCGGGACCGGCGGGCGGGTTACGTGATCACCCTCACCGATTTCCACTTCATCTGCCACCGGATCAACCTGATCCGGCTGGACGGGTCGCTGTGCGGCGGGCCGGCCGGCGGGCGCAACTGCCAGCTCCACTGCTGGTCGCCGGAGATCGGGGAGCGGGAGTTCGCCGGCCGCATCGAGCGGCTGGGGGAGCTCCTGCGCGGCGCCTCGGCGGTGGTGGCGGTGTCGCCTTACGTCGCCGAGCAGTTCGCCGCCGAGCATCCGGACCTTCAGGTCCGCGTGGTCGGCAACGGGGTCGACCTGCTCTCCTTCCCCCGGCCCAAGGCCCGGCCCACCGACGGGAAGCTCACCTTCGGCTACCTGGGCACCGTCTCGGAGGCCAAGGGCGCGGGGCTCCTCGCCAGCGCCTTCGCCCAGGTCGGCCGCGCGGACGCCCGCCTGCGGATCGTCGGCCCCTGCTACGAGCCTGAGCTCGCCGCCCGCATCTCGGCCGAGGGGGGCCAAGCGCAGATCAGCGTCGAGCCGCCGGTCGCGGCCGCCGACGTCCCGCGCCTGCTGCAGGAGTTCGACGTCCTTTGCGTGCCCTCGCAGGTGCCGGAATCCTACAGCCTGGCCCTGCACGAAGGCTTCGCCGCCGGCCTGCCGGCCCTGGTCTCCGACCTCGGCAACGCCGGGCGGGTGGTGCGCGAGCACGGCTGCGGGCTGGCGCTGCCCGCCACCGACGCCGGCGCCTGGGCCGAGGCGATCGCCCGGGTCTGCGACGAACGGGATCGGCTCGCCGGCTGGCGGGACAAGATCCCCCTGCCGCTGCGGGTGGAGGAGGAGGGGTTCATCTACACCCAACTCTACCGGGCGGTGGCCGCCTCGCGGCGGGCGGCGGCCTAGATCCCCAGCGCCTTCAGCTGGCGCAGGACGTCGCGATAGTAGTCCGGGATGTAGTGGAAGGGGCTGAGGCCCCAGCGGTGGTTCTCGTCGGCCACGAGATATCGGCGGTCGGCCTTCACCCGCACCAGGCCGTGGATCAGGGCGTCGATGTGCGCCTGGGTGTCGGCCAGCAGGGCGTTGTGCTCGGAAAGGCTGGCGGGCAGGCCGTCCCAGACCTGCAGGGCGTCGGGCAGCTCCTGCCGCCGGCCCTCCTTGTCGAGGTAGCTTCGGGCCCACTCGGCCTCGTG
>NZ_DATAGM010000005.1:0-7796 GCF_036263695.1 Phenylobacterium sp. | reverse complement strand
GCGCCGAACTTGGCCAGCTCCGAGGTCCAGCCGAGGGCCCCCTCGTAGACCTTGTTCCAGTACATCATCTGCCCCTCGGCCCGGGCGCCCAGGGCGATGAAGATCGGCAGGAGGTCCACCGGCAGGTAGGGCCAGGGGGCGGCCTCCACCTTCTGCAGGATGTGGCTGGTGAAGGGCTCGCGCACCCTCAGGCCGCCGTTGGCGTGCACCGACGACCAGCCGTTCTCGTGGCTCACCTCGACGCCGAACTTGGCGAAGGTGCGGTCGATCAGCGGGAACTGCTCGGGGTGGTCGTTGCGGACCTTGATCTCGCCGCCGGTGATCGCGCCCATGGCCAGGAAGGTGGCGATCTCGTGAAAGTCGTCGCCGAGGGTGAACTCGCAGCCGCCGAGCTCGTCCACGCCCTCGACCACCACCTCCGACGAGCCGCCCTGCACCTTGGCGCCCATGGCGTTCAGGAAGGCGCAGAACTCCTGCACGTGCGGCTCGGAGGCGGCGTTGGTCAGCCGGCTTGTGCCCTTCGCCGTGGCCGCGCACATGATGAAGTTCTCGGTGGTGGTCACCGAGGCGTAGTCCAGCCAGTGCTGCGCGGCCTGAAAGCCCTTGGGGATCGCCATGGTGATGGTGTCGCCGCGGCTGGAGACCTGGGCGCCGAATTGCTCGAACACCTCGATATGCGGATCGATCTCCCGCACGCCGAGCGTGCAGCCCTTGATCTCGTCCTCCAGGGCCATCTCGCCGAACAGCTTCATCAGCCCGGGGACGAGCATCAGGAACGAGCGCATGTCGGCGGCCGGCAGGGTGGCCGCCTCGCGGTTCAGCTGCCCGCCGTGCTGCACGCGAAGCGTGCCGGTCTCGAAATCCATGTCGACGCGGCTGCCCAGCTTGTCGAAGAAGGACAGGATCTTGCGCACGTCGGTGATGTCCGGGACCCGGTGCAGGGTCACCGGCTCGCGGGTCAAAAGGGTGCCGCACAGGATCGGCAGCACCGCATTCTTGTTGGCCGACGGCGTGATGGCGCCCTTCAGCGCCCGGCCGCCTTGGACGATCAGGTTGGTCATGGGCCGGGGGCCTCTCTTGAGGGGGCGGTCGCCGTCAGGATGCGGCCGAGCTTACCAGGCGCCGATCTTCTCGGCCTCGGCGTGGCTGATCGGCTTGTTGGCCTTGGCATGGTCTTGCTCGGCGAGGAAGCGGACCGCCTCCAGCGCGGCCATGCAGCCCATGCCGGCGGCGGTGACCGCCTGACGATACACGTCATCGGTAACGTCGCCGGCGGCATAGACGCCGGGCACCGCCGTCGAGGCCGTACCGGCCTTCACTTTCAGGTAGCCCGAGGAGTCCATCTCCAACTGGCCCTGGAACAGCTGCGAGGCCGGCGCGTGGCCGATGGCGATGAACACGCCGTCGGCGGGCAGCTCACGGGTCTCGCCGGTCTTGACGTTCTTCAGCCGCACGCCAGTCACGCCCATGGGGTCGGAGCCGCCCAGCACCTCGTCGATGGCGTTGTCCCAGACCACCTCGATCTTCGGGTGGGCGAACAGCCGCTCCTGCAGGATCTTCTCGGCCCGGAATTCATCTCTGCGGTGCACGACCGTGACCTTGGAGGCGAAGTTGGTGAGGAACAGGGCCTCCTCCACGGCGGTGTTGCCGCCGCCGACCACCACGACCTCCTTGCCGCGGTAGAAGAAGCCGTCGCAGGTCGCGCAGGCCGAGACGCCGAAGCCCTGGAACTTCTGCTCGCTCTCCAGGCCCAGCCACTTGGCCTGGGCGCCGGTGGCGATGATCAGGGTCTCGGCCAGCCACACCTCGCCGGAGTCGCAAACCGCCCGGAACGGCCGCCGGGAGAGGTCGACCTCGGTGACGATGTCGCTGACGATCTCGGTGCCGACGTGACGCGCCTGGGCCTCCATCTGCTCCATCAGCCAGGGGCCCTGAATGACGTCGGCGAAGCCGGGGTAGTTCTCCACGTCGGTGGTGATGGTCAGCTGGCCGCCCGGCTGGATGCCGGCGATCATCACCGGGTTCAGCAACGCCCGGGCGGCGTAGATCGCGGCGGTGTAGCCGGCGGGGCCCGAGCCGATGATCAGGCAGCGGGTGGTGCGGGGGGAAGCGTCCTTGGCCATGGGCCCCTATGTAGTGCGGATTCCGCCGCAGCGCGACGGGACAGGGGGGCGCAGTTTTACTCCCCGCCGTATCAGCTGCGCTTCTTGAACAGCCACCACGTGGCGTTGTCGCCGCCGGCCACGCGCTTCCAGAAGAAGCCGTAGTCCAGGAGCTCCAGATCGGGAAACCGGTCCATGTAGAGCCCGCCGAAATCGTTCTTGAACAGCAGCCCCTCTCGGCCCTGGTAGGTGATGGTCTCGGCCCTGGGCGAGAAATACTCCGAGCACAGGATGTACTTCGACGACACCCGGTGGATCTCGTCCATGGTGGCGGGCAGCTGCGCGGGATCGACGTGGATCAGCACCCCGGTGGTGAACGCCAGGTCCACGGCGCCGTCGGGCAGGGGGATGGAATCGCCGAAACCGGCGTAGAGCCGTTCGGCCGGCAGCACCTTCTCGGCCACGATGCGCTCGCGGGCGGTGGGGTTGGGCTCGATGGCGTGCAGCTGCACGTCCCAGAGGCTAGGCAGGACCCGCAGGTTGATGCCGAGGTTGCAGCCCACTTCGAGGATCGACTTCGGCGGATCGCCGGCGAAGGCGCGGCCCATCACCGCCCACATCTTCAGGCGGTCGCGCAGCGCCTGCGCGTCCGCCAGGTTCCGGCGGGTGTACTCGTCGCCGAACGCCCCGGCCCAGGCGTCCTTCGGCTTCAGGTCGGCGTCGGCCATGATGTGCTCCCCCAGGGCGGCTGTCCGCCGCCCGAATCATTTGCATCCACTGGTGCGGGATGCTGGCGAGACAACTCCCAAGGTTCGATTAAGCCATTCGCCGCGCCCTCTGCGACGACAGGGTTAACGACGATTTCAGCAGTTCGGCGTAGCCTCACGCCATGAGTTCCACGCCTGAAGTCGAGATCGCCGGCCGCAAGATCGGGGCGGGGCACGAGCCGTTCGTGATCTGCGAGCTGTCGGGCAACCACAACGGCAGCCTGGAGCGGGCGCTGACGATGATCGACGCCGCCGCCGAGACCGGCTGCGATGCGATCAAGATCCAGACCTACACGGCCGACACCATCACCATGGACGTGGACCGGCCGGAATTCCGCATCCACGGCGGCCTGTGGGACGGTCGCAGCCTCTATGAGCTCTATCAGGAGGCGCACACCCCCTTCGAATGGCACCCGGCCCTGTTCAAGCGGGCCGCCGAGCGGGGCGTCATCCTGTTCTCCAGCCCATTCGACGAGACCGCCGTCGACCTGCTCGCCGATCTCGGGGCGCCCGCCTACAAGATCGCCTCCTTCGAGGCGGTGGACCTGCCGCTGATCCGCTATGCGGCGGCAAAGGGAAAGCCGCTGATCATCTCCACCGGCATGGCCAATAGGGAGGAGATGGTCGCCGCCCGCGACGCCGCCCTCGAGGCCGGCGCGGCGGGCGTCATCATGCTGCACTGCGTCTCCAGCTATCCCGCGACCTTCGCCGACGCCAACGTGCGCACCGTGACCGACATGGCGGAGTGGCTGGGCGTGCCGATCGGGCTCTCCGACCACACGCCGGGCACCGCCGCCTCGGTAGCGGCCGTGGCGACGGGCGCGTGCGCCATCGAGAAGCATTTCACGCTCGCCCGCGCCGACGGCGGCCCGGACGCGGCCTTCAGCCTCGAGCCCGACGAGTTCTCCGCCCTGGTCCGCGACTGCAAGGACGCCTGGCGCGCGCTGGGGCAGGCGCACTACGACGTACTGGGCTCCGAGCGCGGCTCGCTGCTGTTCCGGCGCTCGCTCTACGTGACCTGCGACGTGCGGGCGGGCGAACCCCTGACCCGCGCCAACATCCGCTCCATCCGCCCCGGCAACGGCCTGCCGCCGGCCGACCTGGAGGCCGTGCTCGGCAGGCCCGCCGCCCGCGACCTCGCCCGCGGCGAGCCGCTGGCCTGGGACATGGTCGGCTAAGGGGCTGTACTCACAATCGGGCGCCCCGCAGCCTCCCTGAGCGCCGTCGTCTGCTCGACGATCGCAGACGGCGGCATTTAGTGGCCCGACGCTCGCAACCCTACTTGGTGAGATGACCAGGTTGCGGCCGCGGCCACCGCAATGCGATAGGTCTGCATCGTATCAACAGCGGTGCGCAGGTGGGTCTCCGGTCCCGTCCGCTTTACCGGATCAGCGCTGGGTTTAGGCACCTGACGGGAATAGGTGATCGGATGGGGCGCTGGCTTGGCTGACTCGGCAGCCCACCGAGGGCGCGACTTTCCGGGCGGCGGAGAGATGGGCGCGCGCATACGCGAAAAGGACTGGTCAGCGACTCCGATCGGGCCGCCGGACGGCTGGCCTCAGCCGCTGAAGACGCTCGTCGTCGTGATGCTCGCCGCGAACCAGCCGATGTTCATCGCCTGGGGCGCCGCGCGCACGCTTCTCTACAACGACGCCTACGCGGAGATCCTTGCCACGAAGCACCCGTCTGCACTCGGGGGGGACTTCCTCGAGGTGTGGAGCGAAATCAGGGACGACCTAGCGCCAATCGTCAACGACGCCTACGCCGGGCGTCCAGTCCACATGGACGACATCAAGCTGGTCATGGAGCGCCGGGGCTTCCCAGAGGAGACGCACTTCGCCTTCTCGTACACGCCTGTGCCCGATAAGACCGGCGCTATCGGCGGCTTCTTCTGCCCGTGCCGGGAGATTACCGGACAGGTTCTCGAGGCGCGGTCGCGCGCGTTCCGGCTCAAGATTGAGGAGCAGCTTCGGGCGCTGAGAAGCGCAGATGATGTCCTTCAGGCAGCGGTCACCCTCCTCGGCGAGCACTTGGGAGCGGACCGCGTCGGCTACGGCCAGGTCCTGGCGGACGATGCGACGATACGGCTGTCGCATTGCTATGCCAACGGGATGCAGCCGCTCATTGGCGAGTTTCCCCTCGCGGGCTTCGGGCCAAAACGGATCGCAAAGCAACGCCGCGGCGAGACGGAAGTCTGCTCGGACGTGCTGGAGGACCGGACGCAGGACCCAGCGGTCTGGAGGGCTATAGACACACGCGCGTTCGTGAGCGTCCCTCTGATCCGCGAGGCCCGCTTCAGAGCATCTCTCTACGTGAACATGCGCGATCCTCGCCGGTGGTCGGCCGATGAGGTTGCACTGATCAGCGAGGTCGCCTCACGCACGTGGGACGTCGTGGAGCGCAGCCAGGCTGAGGAGCGCTTGCGCGAAAGCGAAGCACGGTTTCGGCTGATGGCGGACGCCTCGCCGCAAATTGTCTGGGTCACGGACGCAGAAGGCCGGACTGAGTTCTTCAACAGGCGCTGGTTCGATTACACCGGCGCCAAGGTGGACCCTTCCTCCGCCGCCCAGGTCTCAGCCGATTTTGTACATCCAGACGACGCCGGATCCACGATGGCCGCGTTCGACGAGGCGCGCCGCACCGGCGGCGTGTTCGTCGTCGAGCATCGCATTCGGTCGAGCTCGGGAGAGTACCGTTGGTTCCTCGTCCGGGGCGAACCGCACCGGGACCCGCAGACTGGCGACATCACGCGCTGGTTCGGAGCCTCGGTCGATATCCATGACCGGCGCGAAGCCGAGGCGAGACTTCGCGAACTGAACGAAACTCTCGAGGCCCAGGTTGAGGCGCGCCTGGCGGAGCGCGACCGGCTGTGGACCCTGTCCCAGGACATGTTTGCGCGGGCCGACTACAGCGGGATGATGTCGGCCGTGAGCCCTGCATGGTCGAAGGTGCTGGGCTGGAGCGAGGCGGAGCTCCTGACCCGTGAGTACGCGACATTCATGCACCCGGAAGATATGGCTCCGACCCTCGCGGCCATTGCGGAGATGGGCGAGACTGGCCTGCCAGCCCGGTTCGAAAATCGCATCGCGACGAGGGACGGCGGTTGGAAGTGGATCGAGTGGACCGTCGCGCCCGAGCCGAATGGCGTCAACTTCGTCGCCGTTGGGCGTGATCTCAGTCTCGCCAAAGCGCGGGAGGCTGAACTTGCGGCGGCGCAGGAGGCGTTACGCCAGAGCCAGAAGATGGAGGCCATGGGTCAGCTGACCGGCGGTGTGGCTCACGATTTCAACAACCTGCTGATGCCGATCATCGGCAGTCTGGATATGCTCTCGCGCCGAGAGCTCGGCACCGAGCGTGAGCGTCGGATGATCGACGGCGCCCTCCAGTCGGCCGAGCGCGCCAAGACCCTAGTGCAGCGCCTGCTTGCATTCGCGCGCCGTCAGCCGCTGCAGCCGTCCTCCGTCGACCTGAAGCAGCTTGTCAGCAACATGGCCGACCTGATCGACAGCACGTCCGGCCCGAAGGTCGACGTTCGGGTGGACCTCGCCGATGGTCTGCCGCGTGCGCTGGCCGATCCTAATCAGCTTGAAATGGCGATCCTTAATCTTGCGGTGAACGCCCGTGACGCGATGCCCGACGGAGGCGTGCTTACCATCTCAGCCGCTCCCGACGCGGTGCAGGCTACGAACCCGTCCAACCTTCGCCTAGGCCACTACGTTCGGCTGACGATCACCGATACGGGGATCGGGATGGACGAACAGACACGGGCGCGGGCGGTTGAGCCGTTCTTCTCGACAAAAGGCATCGGCAAGGGCACGGGGCTCGGCCTCTCCATGGTCCATGGGCTGGCTTCGCAACTCGGCGGGGGCCTGACGATCGACAGTCGCCCGGGGGGCGGAACCAGTGTGAGCCTGTGGCTGCCGATCAGCACCGGCGCGACAGATTCGCCATCGGGCCCGCCGGACAATGCCGAGGCACGCGCAGCAGCTGGCACCGTGCTCCTGGTGGACGACGAGGAACTCGTGCGCATGACGACCTCCGACATGCTGGTGGACTTAGGCTTCGAGGTCGTCGAGGCGAGTTCCGGCGAGGAGGCGCTCGAGCTACTGCAGAGGGGGCTCGCCCCCGATCTGCTCCTGACGGATCACCTGATGCCGGGAGTGAATGGCGCGGACCTGGCGCGCCGGGCCAGAGCCGATCGGCCAGATCTCCCAGTCCTCATTGTGTCTGGCTATGCGGAAGCCGAGGGGCTGGCTACGGACCTTCCCGGACTCACCAAGCCCTTCAGGAATGCGGAGCTCGCCGCGAAGCTGGTTTCCCTGGGCGTGATGTGCTCTGCCGCCTAAGCCGTTTGGGTGAATTGACGGGTCTGTGGCGGCGTAGCTCGGACCTGCGATGCTCGAGCAGGATTTCGGCTGCGTCCGTGCGCCTCCCCATCGTCGACATTCGCGCCATCCGCTTACCCGCCGGTCTTATGAGGACGCGCCCCTAGGCCGCAGCCTTCATTGCGCCGATCAGGTCCCTGAGCCCGCTCCAGCCCAGGTTCATCAAGGCGTCGACGAACGACATGTAGGGGACGAAGTCCTTGCGCCCCTGCGGATAGTCCACCTGGACGAAGCCCTGGAACCTTGAGGGGAAGCCGGCGGCGCTGAAGACGCCGTCCTCCTCCATGTACTCGGCGCTTCCCATCGGAGAGAGGTAGCTGTCCGCCCCGACCGCGCGGCAGATCTCCAGCAGGTGATCCGAGCGCTTGCCTTGGGCGCCTAGCTCGGTGGCGCGGCGGAAGCTGGCGGCGAGCCCCAGCTCGGCTGCGGCGGCCTCGACGATGTCGATGTTGAGGTCGGCGAGCTTGCCGTCCTGGTGGGCGACGAGCTGGTGCTCCAGGAAGGCCAACCCCTCCGTCGCGCCGGGCCGCCCGGCGTAGGCG
>NZ_DATAGM010000004.1:0-7918 GCF_036263695.1 Phenylobacterium sp. | reverse complement strand
TCGCTGATGGAGCTGGTGGCCGACCGGCTGTGGCTCGCTGCCGACGGGACCATCGCCCCGTTCGACGGCGACCTGGAGGACTACGCCCGCTTCGTCATCGAACGCGCCAAGGCCGCCGCCCGCGGCCCCTCACAGGTCAAGGCGCCCGAGCCGGAGCCGCCCCCTAAGGCCGTGGAGCGCAAGGCCAAGGTGCCCACCGGCCCCGCCCGCCGCCGGGCGGAAGCGGCCGAGGCCGCCCTGGCCCGCGCCACCGAGGCGGTGAAGGCGATCGACGCGGCGCTGCTGGACCCCACGGTCTTCGCCGACAATCCCGCCCGGGCCGCCGAACTCGGCCGCCGCCGCGAGGCCGCCCAGGCCGCGCTCGAAAAGGCCGAAGCCGAATGGCTGGAGGCGGTCGAGGCCTACGAAGCGCTGAAGGCTGACGCCTAACTCTGTCATCCCGGACGGCCGCAAGGCCGATCCGGGGCCCAGCAGCGGCGCTCGTGGCTTCTGGGTCGAGGCTCTCCGCCCGCTGAAGCGGACCTTCGGCCGGGATGACGGTGTATGATGGCCCCATGCCCGTCACGCGCCGCCAAGCCGTCCTCGGAGCCGCCGCCCTACCGCTCGCCGCCTGCACGGCCGAGCCGGAACCGGCCGCGGCGCAGCCCCCCGCCAAGGAGACCCGCCCCTTGCTGACCCGCGCCATCCCCTCGACCGGCGAGCAGATCCCGGTGATCGGCCTCGGCACCTGGCAGGCGTTCGACATCGGCCCCGCCGATCCCGACTGGGCTCAGGCCCGCGAGGCGTTGAAGACCTTCTTCGACGGCGGCGGCCGGGTGGTGGATTCCTCGCCGATGTACGGCCGCGCCGAGGCGGCGATCGGCGCGCTGGCGGCCGAGCTCGGCATCGCCGAGCCGCTGTTCCTGGCCACCAAGGTCTGGACCCGCGGCCGCACTCAAGGCGTCGCGCAGATGGAGCAGTCGCTCGATCTCCTGAAGGTGGCGAAGATCGACCTGATGCAGGTGCACAATCTTCTGGACCTGGAGGCCCACCTCGCCACCCTCGCCGAGTGGAAGGCGGCGGGCCGGGTCCGCCTGATCGGCGCGACCCACTACACCGAAGGCGCCTACGATGCGCTCGAGGCGGCGATGCGCCGGCACGCGCTGGACTTCATCCAGATCAACTACTCCGTCGCCGAACTGGACTCCGAGGAGCGCATCTTGCCGCTGGCCCGCGAGCGCAGCATGGCCGTGCTGGTCAACCGCCCGTTCGCCGGCGGCGACGTCTTCGCCCGTGTCCGCCGTTCGCCGCTGCCCGGCTGGGCGGCGGAGCTGGAGGCGACCAGCTGGGCCCAGATCCTGCTGAAGTTCGTGCTCGCCCACCCGGCGGTGACCTGCGTCATCCCCGGCACCCGCAACCCGCGCCACGTGGCCGACAACCTGGGCGCCGGCTCCGGCCCCCTGCCGGAGGAGTCCCAGCGCCGGCGGATTGTCGAAGCTGTACGGGCGGCCTAGCGTCGGATAGCCAGAAGGAGGCTTCCATGACCGGTTCCAGCCTGCAGGTCCGCCGCGTGGCGGGCGCCCTGGGCGCCGAGATCTCCGGCGTCGACCTCGCCGCCGACCTGTCCGACGCGGTGATCGCGCAGATCCGTCAGGCCCTTATCGAGCACCAGGTGATCTTCTTCCGCGGCCAGACGCTGACGGCGGCCCAGCAGGTGGCTTTCGGGGCCCGCTTTGGCCCGCTCAACATCCACCCCTACGTCGCGGGCATGGCCGAGCACCCGGAGGTGATGGAGATCGTCAAGGAGCCGGAGGACAAGGTGAACTTCGGCGGCGGCTGGCACTCGGACATGAGCTTCCTGCCCCAGCCCAGCATCGGCTCCATCCTCTACGCGGTGGAGGTGCCCGAGTGGGGCGGCGACACCCTCTTCGCAAGCCAGGCCGCCGCCTACGAGGCGCTGTCGCCGGGACTGAAGGCGACGCTGGAGCGCCTGAACGCCGTCCATTCCGCGAACCGCGAATACTCTTCGGCCGGCCAGTCGGCGCAGCAGCGCAAGTCGATGCAGGTCGTCGAGGCCGAGGGCATGGCCGGCGAAGCCGTGCACCCGGTCGTGCTGGCGCACCCGGAGACCGGCCGCAAGGCGCTTTACGTGAACCCCGCCTTCACCGAGCGCTTCGAGGGCTGGTCGAAGCGGGACTCCAAGCCCCTCCTCGACTACCTCTTCCAGCACTCCAGGTACGAGGCGTTCACCTGCCGCTTCCGCTGGGAGCCGGGCTCGGTCGCCTTCTGGGACAACCGCTCGGTCTGGCACTTCGCCTTGAACGACTACCCGGGCCAGCGCCGCCAAATGCGCCGCGTCACCGTCGATCCCCTCCCCGTCCCCCGCCCGCAGCTCGCCGCGGCGAGCTAGCTCCGCTCTTGCACCCGGCCGTCCCAGGCCAGGGTGTATGGATCGAGCGCCACGTATGACGGCAGTCCCAGGCTCTCCCACAACGGGAACGGCGCAAGGCCGTTGGCCCGGCTGACCAGCAGGGTGATGACAGTGCCGTGGGCGACGATGGCCAGCGTCTCGCCGGCGCTCTCTTCGACGGCCGCCCGGACCGCCGCGGAGAAGCGGGCGTGCGCCGCATTAGCCGACTCCGTCCCCATCGAGACCTTGGCCGGCTCGTCGAAGAAGGCGTGGAAGCGGCGGACGTGGATCTCCTGGCTCGCAAAGCTCACGCCGGTCCGATCGTTCTCGCCGAGGCCAGCGCGCGGGCGCACCTCCAGTCCGAGCGCGGCCGCGGCCAGCGCGGCGGTCTCAAGCGCCTTCGGCTCCAGGCTGGCGTAGATCCGCCGCACCCCCTCCCGCGCGAACGCCTCGGCCAGCCAGCCGCAGCTCTCGCGGCCCGCCTCCGACAGCGTCCAGCGCTGGGCGTTCATCTCGGGCAGCATCTGAGGATGCGCATGCTTGACGAGCAGCAGCCTGGCCATGCCCGACCCATAGCGGGACCGCTGGCCCCCTTGGAAGCGGAACCGGCGCGGCTTCAGCGAATTGGAGCGGGACTGGGAGAGGCCCTCGAGGGGATGCCATGAGACGACACGCGCTGGTGATGAGTGCGCTGGCGATGGCGCTGAGCGCCTGTGTCAGTTCCCCGAAGGAGACGGTGCTCAATCTCGACACCACCGACCGCAAGTGGACGTCCAAGCGGTGCGTCGCCGCCCGCAAGGCGGTGGCCCGCTACGACGACCTGCAGCGCGAGCGGGGGCTGGTGGGCTTCGTCGGCAACCTCGCCGTCCCTTTCGCCGGCACCGCCGCCTCCCTCGCCCTCAGCGCGGCCAAGGACAAGGAGCGCGCCCGGCTGAACCACGAGGTGCGCGCCGCCTGCATCTCCGATCCGCTGAAGGGCCGCCGGGTGGCCGGCAAGGGTCGCAAGCTGGCGAGCCGCTAGCCGCCGCCGCTGCGCCTCTGCTCGAAGGCGGCCCGGCGCTCGTCGGCGCTGACCACGCCATCCTTGTCGGCGTCCATACGCTCGAAGCGGGCGCGGGCCTGCGCCTCCATCTCCGCAAGTGTGACCTGGCCGTCGCCGTCGGCGTCCGCCCGAGCCATCACCCCGCCGGCGCGCCCCGGCCCGCGGCCGTCACCGCCGCCGAACTGGGCCCGCATCGCCTCCCGCTCCTCGGCCGTGACCTTGCCGTCGCCGTCCTGGTCCATGCGCGTGAAGCTGGCGCGGCTGCGCTCCAGCATCTGGTCCAGGGTCTGGTCGCTTATCGGGCCGAAGCCGCCCGGGGGTCCGGCCTCCGACGCGGCCGGCTCTGCAGCGGGCGCGGCCGGGGCCGCGGTCGCCTTGGCCGTCTCGGCCTCTTCGGATCGGCTGCAACCGCCGACCGCGAGGGCCAGGGCGCAGCCGACGAGCAGGAAGGATCGCACGCTAGTGATCTCCGCTTCTAACTCGAGGCGCACAATGAAGCGCCGCGCAGGTTTCGCCTGCACGGCGCCTTGTTTCCCGGCCGCAATGGCCGCCTAGCGCAAGATGTCCGCCAGGACCTGGGTGATCAGGCCGCTGGCCAGCGACGTCAGAAGCACGTCGTCGTCGTGACGCACGTAGCCGTAGCCACGAGGCGGCGGCGGCAGGCGATAGGTCCGGTAGTCGTGGATCACGTACCGGGACGAGCGGTATTCCGCCGGCAGGTACTGGCCGCGCGCCCAGCGGCGCTGGGCCTTCGCATACTTGCGCTGGGCCTTGTAATAGTCGCGCTGGGCTTCTCGCAGGTCTTTGGCCCGCTCGCGCTCGTCCTCGCGCCACTCCTTGTAGGCTTCGCGTTCGCGCTCGCGCAGCTCCTTGGCGCGCTCGCGGCGCTCCTCGCGCCAGTCGTCCCACTCGTCGTCATCGTCGTCGATCAGCACCACGCCTGGGAAGTTCGTCAGCGGCTGGGCCTGGGCGGCGGCCGCGCCGGTCAGGGCCACGGCGGCGGCGGTGAAGGCGAGCAGGGTGCGTCTCATCGATCTCTCCATGGCTGGCGGGGGAGTCTGGCGCCTCCGGCCTTGATCCTCCCGGAACGTCCCGTTCATCGGCGGTTCAACCTCGGCCTCGCCGCGCCCTCGGGAATCCGCCATAAGCGCCGGCGATGTCCAACGAACCCTTCTTCACCCGCGACGGCGAGCGCTTCGTCCCCACCCAATCCGCCAGAGGCCCCTGGGATCCGAAGTCCCTGCACGGGCGGGTCATCGTCGGCCTGCTAGGCGCCGAGATCGAACGCCGCCACGGCGAGCCGGACCTGATCCCGGCGCGGCTCACCGTCGATATGTACCGGCTGCCGGACCTCTCGCCGGTGGAGGTCACCACCCGGGTCGTGCGCGACGGCTACCGCATCAAGGTGATCGACGCCGAGTTCTTCTCGAACGGCGTCAGCATGGCGCGGGCCAGCTGCCAGCTGCTGCGCCGCACCGGCCCGCCCGAGGGGGTCGTCTGGAGCCCGCCCAACTGGGACGTTCCGGCCCCAGACTCCATCGAGCCGCCGCCGGACCGGCGCGCCGGCATGGGCGGGATGTGGGCGATGCGGCCGATCAGCGGCGGCATGGGTTATTTCGGGCCCAAGCGCACCTGGATGAAGGAGGTCCGCGACCTCGTCGAGGGCGTCCCCCTGACGCCGTTCGTGCGGGTAGCCGGCGCGGCCGACTTCGCCAGCCCGTTCGCCAACGCCGGCGACAAGGGCCTCGGCTACATCAACAGCGACGTGACCCTATATCTGCATCGGGTCCCGACCTCGGAGTGGATCGGCTTCGAGGTGGTGAACCACCAGGCGAGCGACGGCGTGGCGATCGGCGAGACCTTCCTCTACGACGAGACCGGGCCCATCGGGTCGGCCGCCGTCTGCGCCCTCGCTCAGAAGCGGGCCCCGCAGCCGCCGCCTCCCCCGCCCGCCAAGGCCTGAGCCCGTGGGCCGGGCCGAGGCCGCCCAGCTCGTCCTGGCCGTCCACCTGCTGGTGATCGCCTTCAACCTCTTCGGCCTGATCGCGACCCCGCTGGGCGCGTGGCGCGGCTGGAGCTTCGTGCGAATCGGCTGGTGGCGGGCGCTGCACCTCGTCTCCATGGCCGCGGTAGCCGTGCAGGCCCTGTTGGGCCGCGCCTGTTTCCTCACGGACTGGCAGGCGGCGCTGGAGGGCCGCTCCGGCGGCGCCGAGCCGCTGATCGTCCGATGGGTCAATCAGGCGGTCTACTGGCCGATCCCGCTCTGGGTGTTCACCGCCGGCTACGTGACCCTGCTCGCCTACGCGCTGGCGCTGTGGCGCCTCGTCCCGCCGCGGCCCTTGCGACGCTGACGCCCAGGGCTGCGACGGCTCACCACATGGCGAAAAAAAGGCAGTGGCGTAAAACGCGGATATTGGATTTGCGGTTCTGGCGCGCCCGACGGCGAGCCTGGACTGCACTGTTCGGGGGAACAGAGGGAGGAGCGTCCCGGGCCGCGGCCTGGGGCGCTCCTTTCCCTTTTGGGCTGCCGCTTGCGCGCGGCCGGGTCGGCGCCTAAGTCCGGTTCGAGGGCTGCAGCGGTCTACGACGGCCCATCGGCGCGCCAGTTCCGGCCCCATCCGGACGGTGGGTCGAAGCACTCCGTAAGGATGCTTATGCGCTGCAGCCCTCGGTTATCCACAGCCCGCGGCGGTAATGGCGCCAATCTAGACGCGGCGTCGCCGCAATCTCGCCTTGTCCGTAAAGATTCGTCTACTCATCGCGAGTGAGCGCCTAGCGCATGGCAAACATAGGTTAGGTTCAGGTCGTCGTCAGGTAGAAGACCGCCCATCTTAGGGAACCGTAAAGCTTGCCAGGCGCTGATTTGGCGAAACGCGAGGATAGCCATGGTCCAGTACGCGGTGGCGCTAAAGAACGGCGAATGGAGCGTCTTCCAGGACGGCGAAGTGCTCGCCCATGACCTGACCCGGTCGGCGGCGATCCAGATGGCCAAGGAAATGGCGTTCGAAGCTGAGGAACGAGGCGACACCGTGGAGCTGCTGATCCAAGGCTATTATGGCGAGCTGACCCGAAAGGTGTCAGGTGGAGACTAGACTCTCCTCATCGTACACCCGCGCGCGCCGCCCCTCGGGCCGCGCCCGCCCACTGCGGGCATTCGCCGCCTGGGCGAGCCTTCCTGAATCGTCACAGTGTGGCTTCGGGGGCCCAGTGACGAGTACCATGGCGGCCAAGAAGCGTAGGACGACCAAGACTGGCAAAGCTGCCGTCACCGCGAAGCTTCGGGCGATGGTGGAGGACGTGGAGCGCTGGCCCCTCTCGGACCGGCTGCTCAAGGCGATCGAGGAACTCGAGGACACCGGCGGAGACGTCCCCGGCTCCCAGAGCGATGCTCCCCCGGTGGGCAAGAAACCCAGGAAGTCCTAGTCTTCGGCGCCGGCGTGGACGTCGCCCGCCAGTTCGAACCCGATCATGCCCGCCAGCGAGGCGCGCGCCCGCTTCACGCGACTCTTCATGGTGTTGACCGGGCAGTTGCAGATCCTCGCCGCTTCCTCGTAGCTCATGCCCGAGGCCGCCACGAGCAGCAGCGCCTCGCGCGCATGCGGCCGCAGCTGATGGAGGGCGCCCAGCATCTCGCCGTAGCGCAGTCGCCACTCCTGGTTCGGGCCGGACGCCAGCTGCGCGGCGTGGCGGCCGTCGACGTCCTGAGTCGTACGGTTGCGGACCACCGTCTCGGACAGGAAGGCGTTGCGCAGAATGGTGAACAGCCAAGCCTGCAGGTTCGTCCCGGGCTGGAAGCTGGCGCGGGCGCGCCAAGCCTTCATCAGTGTTTCCTGGACCAGGTCGTCGGCCTCGACGTCCGACCGCGCCAGGCTCATGGCGTAGGCGCGGAGCCGGGGGATGAGCGCGATGATGTCGCGCCGGAAAGGGTCTGCCTCAAGACTGTCGTGCATGCGGGCCGGCCTTCAGGCCCCGCCCCGCGCCGCTTCGGGCGCGAACACACTCTCGACCATTCTGGTCGTACGCATCGCCAAGCTCTCTCCCATGCCGGCGCAAGAGCGACCGCACAGGTCCGCTCGTCACGGTTTTGAGCGTAGGGGATGTAGGGTGACGCGTTTCTGAACAGCGACTTTCAGACGGCGTTCATCGAACGCGGCACTTCAAGACTCAGCCGCACTTCACTTCCCGGATGGCCCCCGTCGCCGCGTCGAAGAGGAAGTTCAGCCGGCGCGGATTGTGGTCCATGGTCATCGGGCAGGTCGTGCAGGCGACGCGTTGCTCGGCGGGGTTCACCGGAACCGGGATCTCGCTCCGCGGCCGCCCGATCAGGTGCTGGTGCTCGCGGGCCCGGCAGAGGTCGCTGGGCGGCGGCGGCGGCGGCGCAGGCGGCGGCTGCGCCGGCGCGCGTGGCGGCGGAGGCGGCGGCGCCGGAGAGGCGCAGCCGGCGACGAGCAACAACAGTCCCACCGCAGCCAGTCTCGCCCTCATGC
>NZ_DATAGM010000003.1:0-1572 GCF_036263695.1 Phenylobacterium sp. | reverse complement strand
TCTGCAGTCCGCCGGCGCCAAATCGAACACCTTCGATGAGGTGACGGCCTCCCGTAGGGCGGCGGCTTCCGCTGCGCTGAGGACGCGCTCCACTCGCCGGGCGATACGTCCAGGCGAAAAGCCCCCGTCTCCGGAGAGCATAGTCGCCGTTAGCCGCATCTCGCCTGAGGCCTGGTCGTCGATTCGAACGACCACCGGCTGGTGGAAACTACGCAACCAGGTGAAGCGGTAGGTCCGCGTCCCCTCGGCGCCAGGCGCAAGCGACGCAACGTACAAGGAGCGTTCCTGAGCCGCCCTCCAATGGCTCGAGTACCAGCGAGCTTCGAACGCACTCGCCACCTCCCGTTTCACCGGACGCGAAGCCTCAGGCCCGCCGTGGCCGCAGGTCACGGTCGGTTCTTCGAACGACGCCGGCAAGTATTGCTGCTCTGGCAGCCGGTCGAACCGACCCTCGGCGGCAGCCGCGGTCAAGAGCGCCGCGCCGACCATCCCGAGCGACAACACCAGGACATAGGGCGGGATCATGAGCTGGCTCCGAATTACTCACAGCTTGGCCGCTAAGGCGGCTCATGACAACGCCCTTCGCCGACGATCAGGAGCGCTGTCGCGCCCGAGGCGCAAGGCCTACTTCTCCGGCTCGACCAGCGCCTGGTAGACCAGCGTGCGCGACAGCGAGCCCAGGGGCGTCGTCCCGGTGCGGGACCCGCCCATGCGCTGGATCATGCCGACGAAGAACAGGTCGTTGGTCGGGTCGATCCAGAACCAGGTGCCGGCCGCCCCGCCCCAGCTCATGGTCCCCTCGCCTTCCAGCGAGCCGGCCTTGCGCGGGTCCAGCACGACCATGAAATCGAGCCCGAACCCGACGTGCTCGTTGAAGCGGATGCCAGAGCCGCCGCCCCCGTCGGAGGTGACCAGCACCTTTTCGGGGATGGCGTTGGTGCGCATCAGCTCGATCGAGGCCGGCGAGAGGACGCGCGCGCCGTCGAGCTCGCCGCCGTTGAGGATCATCTGGCAGAAGCGGGCGTAGTCGCTGGTCGTGGAGACCAGCCCCCCGCCGCCGGACTCCAGCTGCGGCGGACGGGTGAAGTCCTGCGCCCGGGCGCCGGCCGGGCTCTGCGAGGCGGCGATCAGCTTGCCGCTGGCGCGGTCGAAGCCATAGACCTCCGCCAGCCGCCCCGCTTTCTCTGCAGGCACGTAGAAGGCCGTGTCGACCATTTTCAGAGGGCCGAACAGCCGCTCCTGCAGGAACTGGCCGAACGGCTTTCCGGAGAGCTTCTCGACGAGGTAGCCCTGGATGTCGACGGCGGCGCTGTAGCTCCACTTCTCGCCCGGGTGGTACATCAGCGGGATGGTCGAGATTTTGCCGACCATCTCCTGAAGGCCGTTGGCCCGCAGCACGCCGGTGGCCCTGAACTGCTGGTCCACATAGTGCTGGTCCGAGAGGCCGTAGCCGAAGCCGGCGGTGTGGCTCATCAGCTGGCGCATGGTGACGGGTGACTTGGGGTCCTCCAGGATCGGCCGCCCCTGCGCGTCCGTCCCGGTCATCACCTTCAGGCCCTTGAACTCGGGGAT
>NZ_DATAGM010000002.1:0-2493 GCF_036263695.1 Phenylobacterium sp. | reverse complement strand
CACGACGGCGACGAGGTGACGACCATCGAGGGGCTGGGCTCGCCCGAGCGGCTGCACCCCCTGCAGAAGGCCTTCCTGGAGCACGACGCCTTCCAGTGCGGCTACTGCACGCCGGGCCAGATCTGTTCGGCCGCGGGGCTCCTGAAGGAGCTTGAGGCCGGGTGGCCGAGCCAGGAGACGGCGGACCTCGCGGCCAAGCTGGTCGTCACCGACGACGAGCTGCGCGAGCGGATGAGCGGCAACATCTGCCGCTGCTCGGCCTATCCGCAGATCATCGCGGCCATCAAGGACGTGCTGGGAGCGGCCGCATGAGGCCGTTCACCTACGAGCGGGCGAGCGACGTGGCCGGGGCGGTGCGGAGCGCCGCAGCCACGCCCGGCGCGAAATTCATCGCCGGCGGCACCAACCTGCTGGACCTGATGAAGCTCCACATCGAGGCCCCGGCCCACCTGATCGACGTCGGCCGGCTGCCGCTGGCGGGGATCGAGGAGACGGCGGACGGCGGCCTGCGCATTGGCGCCATGGCCACCAACAGCCAGGTGGCGGCCGACGAGCGGGTGCGGCGGCGCTATCCGGTGGTGGCCCAGGCCATCCTGGCGGGCGGCTCGCAGCAGCTGCGCAACAAGGCGAGCGTCGGCGGCAACCTGCTGCAGCGGACCCGCTGCGCTTACTTCTACGACACCACCAAGCCCTGCAATAAGCGCGCGCCGGGCTCCGGCTGCGGAGCGCTGGAGGGGCTGAACCGCAACAGCGCGATCTTCGGCCAGAGCAACGCCTGCATCGCCACCCATCCCTCCGACATGGCCGTCGCGCTGGCGGCGCTGGACGCGGTGGTCGAGACGGCCCGGCCGGACGGCGGTCAGGGCGCGCTTGCGCTGACGGAGCTGCACCGCCTGCCCGGCGAGACGCCGCAGATCGAGACCAACCTCGCCGCCGGCGAACTGATCACGGCGGTGGTCCTGCCGCCGCCGCCGCAGGGGGGACAGATCTACCGCAAGGCGCGGGAGCGGGCGTCCTACGCCGCGGGCCTGGTCAGCGTCGCCGTCGCTGGCCAACGGATCGCCCTGGGCGCCGTGGCCCACAAGCCCTGGCGGGCCGATAAGGCCGAGGCGGCGCTCGCCGCCGGCGCCGGCCCCGCGGAGGCCATCTCGGCCGAACTGGCCGACGCCCGCAGCAACGGCCGAAATGACTTCAAGATCGCCTTGACCGCACGCCTCGGCGCCGCGGCTATCGCGCAAGCCTCGGGGAGGGACGCATGAGCTCTGTCGCCGACTATTCCATTCCGAACCCGATCAGCGAGAACCGCTCGGGCCTGATCGGCAAGGCGGTGGACCGCTACGAGGGACCGCTGAAGGTCACCGGCACGGCGCCCTACGCCTACGAGGTCGTCCCCCCGAGCCCGCCCGCCTATGGCGTGATGGTGCCGGCGGCCATCGCCAAGGGCCGCGTCGCCTCGGTGGATACGGCCGAGGCGAGCGCCTCGCCCGGCGTCTTCGCCGTCTGGAGCCACCTGAACGCGCCGGAGCAGGCCGAGCGCGGGGCCAAGGTCCATCCCCGCAGCACGGCGGCCGCGAAGCCGGTTTTCGACACCGACCGCGTCGCCTACTTCGGCCAGCCGGTCGCCTTCGTGCTCGCCGACACCCTGGAGAACGCCACCGCCGCCGCCGACCTGGTGAAGATCACCTACGTGGAGGACGCGCCCGAAGTCGTCTTCCACGAGGCGCTCGACGAGGCCGACCAGCCGCCGGGGGAGGCGGACGTCGAAATCGGCGACTTCCACCGAGGCTTCTCGGAGGCGCCCGTCCAACTCGACCAGACCTGGACGACGCCGCTGCAGAACCACTGCCAGATGGAGCCCTGCGCGACGACCGCCTGGTGGGAGGGGCCGAAGCGGTGCGTGGTCCACACCTCGGTGCAGATGGTCAAACCCGCCCAGCACGGCCTGGCCGAGACGCTCAAGCTCGACCGCGACGACGTCCACCTGATGACCCGCTACATCGGCGGCGGCTTCGGCGGGAAGGGGCAGACCTACGAGGACCTGATCCTGGCGGCCCTGGGCGCGCGCGAGCTCGGCCGGCCGGTGAAGGTCACCTACACCCGTCAGCAGATGTTCCACGGCACCATCCACCGGCCGGCGACGGTCCAGCAGGTGCGGCTGGGGGCGACCAAGGACGGGCGGCTGACCGCGCTGTCGCTGATGACCACCACCCATTGCCAGCGGCACGGCAGCTTCACCGAGCACGCCTCCAACTTCTGCCGCAGCCTCTATGCGGCGCCCAACCGCCTGACCGGCCACCGGCTGGTGCACCTGGATCTGCCCCACGCCGGCCCGATGCGAGCGCCCGGCGAGGCTTCCGGGATGCTGTCCCTCGAATGCGCCATGGACGAGCTGGCCGAGCAGCTCGGTCTCGATCCCGTCGAGCTGCGCATCCGCAACGAGCCGGAGGTGGATCCGGAGACCGGCAAGCCCTTCTCCCTGCGCCAGCTGGTGCG
>NZ_DATAGM010000001.1:0-7385 GCF_036263695.1 Phenylobacterium sp. | reverse complement strand
CGCCAGCGCAATCAGCCGAGGCACTCCTGGGCTCCGCTCCTGGCGCGCCCGCGCGCTATTGACCTTCGATCCCATGGCTGATGCGAGCCTGCCGGCTTCGGTCAGTCAAGGACGCGCCTGCTGCGCGCCGCGGAGCGATTGGCCCGCAGAGGCGGTGCTTGAGAGACCGGATCTCGCAGGCATGATGGCTGGTATGGGTTTGAAGCCCCTTCCTCCCCTGCGGAGCCGGGGAGTGGGGACCGACCGCCGAAGCTGGCGCCAGCCGGCTGAAGTACGGGGCGGGGAGGGGGCGAGCCGCCTGCGTCGAGCGGGGGGAACTGCAGGTTGGAGCGTTCCCGTGGGCCGCGCCTGGGCTTGCCCTTTCCACCACCCGCTCTTCCGCCGGCCTTCGCCGGCTTCGGCGGGCGGTCCCCCTTTCCCATGAATGGGAAAGGAAAGGATCACCCGGAGGCGCGGTGATCCTCCAGGATTTCCTGGAGCACCCTCGGCGCGTTGGCCGCGTCCGGGTGGTTGCCCGGAGGGCCCGCCAGCAGGATCAGGGCCTTCCAGAGGGCCCAGCCGCGGCCGCGGGCCCAGGTTCCGGGATCCAGGGGCAGGGCGTCGCGGAAGGCGGCGCGGGCTTCGGCGTCGAACAGCGTCCAGGCGATGGTGAGGTCGCAGGCGGGGTCGCCGACGCTCATGATGCCCCAGTCGATGACCGCGCTGAGCTTCCCGTCCTTCACCAGCAGGTTGCCCGCCGCGACATCGCCGTGGGACCAGACGGGCGGGCCCTCCCATTGCGAGCCCAACGCCGCCTCCCAGACCTCTTCGGCCAGTGCGGTGTCGATCTCCCCCTCCAGGTCGGCGAGGGCTTCGCGGGTCTGGGCGTCGTAGACGGCCGGCGACAGGCCGCGCAGGAAGTTGTGCGGTCCGGGCGCGGGGCCGCCGGCGGTGTCGAGGCCCTGCAAGGTCTTGAGGAAGGCCGCCAGGTCGCGGGCGAAGGCGGGCGTGTCGGGGACGCGCTCGGCTGAGGCGGTCTCGCCGTCGATCCAGCGGTAGATGGACCAGCGCCAGGGGTAGCCGTCGGCCGGCTGGCCCAGGGCCAGCGGCTCAGGGATCGGCAGCGGCAGCTTCGGTGCGAGCGTGGGCAGCCAGGCCTGCTCCTTGTCCACCTGGGCCGCGTAGCTCCAGGCCCTGGGCAGCCGCACGGACATGTCCGGGCCGAGGTGGAAGCTGCGGTTGTTGTTGCCGCCGAACGCCACCGGGCGCACCTCGAGGTCGGCCCACTGCGGAAACTGCGCAGCCACCAGGCGGCCCACGAAGGCCGCGTCGATCTTCACTTTCATCGGGGAAATTGTCTCGGAGCTTGTTGACAGCAACCGACTCTCGCCGGCGCGTCACGCGCCGGGCGTCGGGACCTACTTCGGCCGCTCCGGTGGACTCAGTGTAGCGGCGGCGCTTGGCGCCGCAAGCCCTAGCGGTGAACCGTCTGGTTCAGCGCCCGCGCCTTGGCCTGGTCCGCGGTGCTCTGCTCGCGCAGGGCGGCCAGGTCCTCGCTGATCTTGAAGATGGCCACGTAGAACTCGCAGAAGGAGCGCCACAGCAGCGCGAGGGCGCCCAGGACGATCAGCCCCGCGACCAGCAGCGGGATCGCCAGCAGCACGCCCATGAAGTTACCGCCGGTGGCTTCGCGCAGGGCGACGCCCACGGCCGCCCCGACCATGCCGAAGCCCATCAGCACGATGATCGCCAGGCCCGCCCAATAGATCAGGTGGACGACCGAGTTGGTCATCAGCTTGTCGAAGGTGAGCAGGTCCCAGAGCAGCCGGCCCGAAAGGCCGCGGTCCGTGGATTGTGTCGGTAGACGCATGCGTGGTCCGAGCCTCGGGCGCGATCACCGCCCCGTCCAGTGGTGTGAACCGCTACCAGCCGATCCGCTGCGCCGCAACGGCGCAAACGCCGCGCCTGCGCGCTGGTAGTGGAGTGTTGCAGAGGGCCATCTAGATGGTCCCCACGGTCTTGAGCCGGGCCCGGGGGTGCACCTCGTTCTGGCTCATCACCGGCGTCTGGCCGCGGAACCGCTCGATCAGAGAACGGACGTAGGGCCGGATCCCCGGACTGACCAGCAGCACCGGCGACTCGCCGGAGAGGGCCGCGCGCTCGAAGGCCTCGCGGATGGCGCGGACGAACTCCTGCAGGCGCGAGGGGGCCAGCGCCAGCTGCCGGTCCTCGCCCTGGCCCACCAGGGCGTCGGCGAAGGCGTTCTCCCAGTCCGGGGAGAGGGTGACGATCGGCAGGGCGCCGTCGTCGCCGCGGTAAGCGAAGGAGAGCTGGCGGGCCAGGCGCGTGCGCACCTGCTCGACCAGGGTGGTGATGGAGCTGGTGTGCGGGGCGGCCTCGCCGATGCCCTCCAGGATGGCCGGCAGGTCGCGGATCGACACCCGCTCGCGCAGCAGGGCCTGCAGCACCCGCTGCAGGGTGGTGCTGGTGACGATGCTGGGGACCAGGTCCTCGACCAGCTTCTTCTGGGCCTCGGGCAGCTCTTTCAGCAGCTTCTGCACCTCCGCGTAGGAGAGCAGGTCGGCCATGTTGTCCTTGAGGATCTCGGTCAGGTGGGTGGTCAGCACGGTGGCCGGGTCGACGATGGTGTAGCCGCGGAAGGTCGCCTCCTCGCGCAGCGCATCGTCGATCCAGGTGGCCGGCAGGCCGAAGGCCGGCTCGCGCACGTGCTCGCCGGGCAGCTCCACCTGGCCGCCGCGCGGGTCCATGGCCATCAGCGCCCCGAGCCGCACCTCGCCTTGGCCGGCCTCCAGCTCCTTGATGCGGATCAGATAGCCCTGGGAGGGCAGGCGCATGTTGTCGAGGATCCGCACAGCCGGCATGACGAACCCGAAGTCGGCCGCCAGCGTGCGGCGCAGGGCCTTGATCTGGTCGGTGAGGCGGCGGCCCTCGAGATCGTTGATCAGGGCCAGCAGGCCGTAGCCCAGCTCGATCTTGATCTCGTCGATGGCGAGGGAGTTGGAGATCGGCTCGTCCTGCTCCTCTGCGGAGGCGTCGACGACGGGCTCAGGCGGCGGCGGCTCCAGCGCCTTCTGGCTCCGCCGCCAGGCGAGTACGCCCGAGGCCACGGAGACGGCGGCGAAGGGGATGATGGGCATGCCGGGGATCAGGGCGACCACCCCGGCGCAGGCCGAGACCATGCCCAGCGAGACCGGGTTCATGGCCAACTGGGTGACCAGCGCCTTGTCCGCCGCGCCCTCGACGCCCGCCTTGGAGACCAGGAGGCCCGCGGCGATGGAGATGATCAGCGCCGGGATCTGGCTGACCAGGCCGTCGCCGATGGTCATCAGGGTGTAGGTGGAGGCCGCGACGCCCAGCGGCACCTCGTGCTGAAGGACGCCGATCAGGATGCCGCCGATCACGTTGATCGCGACGATCATCAGGCCGGCGATGGCGTCGCCGCGGACGAACTTGCTGGCGCCGTCCATGGCCCCGAAGAACGTCGACTCCTGCTCCAGCTCCTTGCGCCGCTTCTTGGCCTCGCCCTCGTCGATCAGGCCGGCGGAGAGGTCGGCGTCGATAGCCATCTGCTTGCCAGGCAGGGAGTCCAGGGTGAAGCGGGCGGAGACCTCGGCGATCCGGCCCGAGCCCTTGGTGATCACCACGAAGTTCACGATCACCAGGATGACGAATACGATCACCCCGATGACGTAGCTGCCGCCCATCATCAGGTTGCCGAAGGCCTCGATGACCTTGCCGGCCCCGTGAGCGCCCTCGTGGCCGTGGCTGAGGATCAGCCGGGTCGAAGCGATGTTCAGCCCCAGCCGGAACAGCGTGGTGACCAGCAGCACCGTCGGGAAGGCGGTGAACTCCAGCGGCTTCTTCATCAGCAGCGCGGTCATCAGGATCAGCACCGCGCTGGTGATCGAGAGCGCCAGCAGCCCGTCCAGCAGGAAGGCCGGGATCGGGATGATCAGGAGGACGATGATCCCGACCACGCCGAGCGCCAGCGCCACCTCGCCACGCGCCACCGAGGCCCACATGCCGCGGGCGGTGGGGCGCTGGCCGGGGAGGGCGCCGACGTCGGCCATCAGGCCGCGGCTCCCAGCGTCCGGGCGACCAGCGCGCCGACCTCGGCGTGGATAGCCTCGCGGGCCTCGAGGGAGGCGGTGGTCTCGGTCAAGTAGCAGGTGACGACGATCGGCGGGCCGGCCGGGGGCCAGAAGACGGCGATGTCGTTGGTCGAGCCGTTCATGCCCGTGCCGGTCTTGTCGGCGGCGCGCCAGCCGGCCGGCAGGTCCTTGCGCAGGCGGCGCACGCCGGAGGGCGAGGCGACCATCCAGCCGGTGAGCTTCTCGCGGAAGGGGGCGGGCAGCGCGTCGCCCAGCACGACCCGCTGCAGTGTCCGGGCCATGGCGCGCGGGCTGGTGGTGTCCCGCGGGTCGCCCTTGATGGCGGTGTTGAGCTCCAGCTCGTAGCGGTCGAGGCGGGTGACCCGGTCGCCGAGGCTGGCGGTGTAGGCGGTGAAGCCGGCCGGGCCGCCGATCGTCTTCAGCAGCAGGTTGGCGGCGGGATTGTCGGAGACCTCGACGACGGCTCGGCAGGCCTCCTCGACGGTGATCGAGCCCATCGCCAGGTGCTTCTCAGTGACCGGCGCGTGGCTGCGCATGTCGGCCTTGGTCAGCGCCAGCGGCCGGTCCAGCTTCTCCTCGCCGCGGTCGACCCGGGCCAGGACCGCGGCGGCGAGGATCGCCTTGAAGGTCGAGCACATGGCGAACCGCTCGTCCCCCCGGTGGGCCAGGGCGCGGTCCGTGCCGGGGATGTAGGCGAAGACGCCCAGCCGGCCGCCGGAGCGCTGCTCAAGGGCGGTGAGGCCGCTGTCGGCCGCGAAGGCGGCGGAGGGGGCCAGTGCGGCGAGGCCAGTCAGGACGGTGCGGCGGCGAATCGTCATGGGTTCAGCCTAGTCTGTCTCTGGCCTCACGCCGCGTTGCTTCCGAGCCCACCTTGGGGCGCGGGCACCGCCACGCCGGCTTCGGAATATTCCTTCAGCTTGTTGCGCAGGGTGCGGATGGAGATGCCCAGGATCGTGGCCGCATGGGTGCGGTTGCCCAGGCAGTGGGAGAGGGTGTCCAGGATCAGCTGCTGCTCCATCTCGGCCACCGTCTGGCCGACGAAGCCGCGGTTGGCGCTTTCCGCGGCCTGATAGGCGGCCTGGGCGGCGCGCGAGCCGGGGTCGGCCGGGCCCAGCGGCTGGCCGTCCGGCAGGCGGATGGCGGCCTCTTCGATCTCCGGGCCGACCGACAGCAGCACAGCGCGGTGGATGGCGTTCTCCAGCTCGCGCACGTTGCCGGGCCAGCGGTGGGCGGCGAGGCCCCGCTTGGCCTCGGCGGAGATCGGCTTTTCGGCCACGCCGTTGGCGGCGGCGTACTTCTTGGCGAAGAACTCGGCCAAGGCCACCACGTCGCCGGGCCGCTCGCGCAGCGGCGGGATGCGCAGGTTCACGACGTTGAGCCGGTAGAGCAGGTCCTCACGGAAGGTCCCGTCCTTCACCGCCTGCACGAGGTCGCGGTTGGAGGTGGCCAGGATGCGGATGTCGACCTTCACCGGCTTGGCGCCGCCGACCCGGTCGATCTCCCGCTCCTGGATGGCGCGCAGCAGCTTGGCCTGCAGGCGCGCGTCCATCTCGCTGATTTCGTCCAGCAGCAGGGTGCCGCCGTTGGCCTCTTCGAACTTGCCGATGCGGCGGGCGAGCGCGCCGGTGAAGGCGCCCTTCTCGTGGCCGAACAGCTCACTCTCGAGCAGGTTCTCGGGGATGGCGGCGCAGTTGACCGAGATGAACGGCCGCGAGGATCGGCGCGACTTGGCGTGCACGTAGCGGGCGACGACCTCCTTACCGACGCCGCTCTCGCCGGTGATCAGGATCGAGGCGTCGGAGGCGGCGACCTGGTCGGCCAACTGGATGACCTGCTGCATGGCCGCGTCGCGCACCACCATCGGCCGGTTGTCGTCGGAGACGGCGGCCAGCACGGCGGCGATCAGCTGGGCTTCAGGCGGAAGGGGGATGAACTCCTTGGCGCCCGCGCGGATCGCGGCGGCGGCGCGGTCAGGGTCGGCGGCGACGCCGCAGGCCACCACCGGCACGTGGATCCGCTCGGCCTCGTTGGCCTCGATCAGCGCCCGGATGTCGAGGTCGTAGTCGACCATCAACAGGTCCGCGCCCTGACCGGCGCGCAGGGCGTGGGTCGCCGCCTGGATGGTCTCCACGTGGCTGACTTTGGCGCCCGCGCTCATCGCCATCTTCACGGCGGCGGAGAGTTGCCCGTTCAGTTTTCCGACGACCAGAAGCCGCATGTTCTTGTCTCCCTACTCAGCCGTCGCGGATCACGCGCTGGCGTCGCCGTCCTTGATGATTTCGGTCATGGTCACGCCCAGGCGGTCGTCGACGATGACCACCTCGCCGCGGGCGACGAGGCGGTTGTTGACGTAGATGTCGATGGCCTCGCCGACCTTGCGGTCGAGCTCGAGCACGCTGCCGGAGTTCAGCTGCAGCAGCTGGGCCACCGACATCGAGGCCCGCCCCAGCACCGCCGAGATGGACACCGGCACGTCGAACACGGGGGCCAAGTCGGTGGCGTTCTTCTCGCCCTCCGCCTCGGGCATGGGGACGGGCAGCTGGTCGCCGGGCCCGAAGTCTTCCAGTTTCAGGTCGTCGCTCATGGACATCAGCCTTGGCCGGGGATCAGGGGTTCGGCGTGCAGGCCCTCGGCGGCGAGCGCCGCCTTCAGGGCCTGAGCCACGCGGGCGGCGGCGGCGACGGGGTCGAAGGTCGCCGAGCCGTCGCCGAAGTCGAGGGTGAACTGGGCGCCCCCATGGGCGGGACCGGGACGCACGACCACCTGGCCGCCGTAGCCGATCGCCTGCGCGGTCTCGGCGAGCGGGGCCTGCAGGGCCTCGACCAGCTCGGGGGCGGCGGTGACCACCAGCCGAGGCGCGGCTTCGATCTCGCGGGCCAGGGTCTCCAGCGCGGCCTGCACCGGCGCCTGCGGGAATCGCTCGAGGGCGGCGTCGGCGATCGCCCGGGCGCAGGCCAGCGCGAGCTCGGCCGAGCCCTCCCGGTGCTCGTGGGCGACGGCGGCCAGCCCGGGCAGCGCCGCCTGGCAGGCGTGGGCGACCTGCGCCAGCGCCTGGGCCTGCATGGCGGCCATGCTGGCCAGCGCCGCGCGCTCGCCCTCGGCGTAGGCGGCGGCGCGGATCGCCTCCACCTCCTCGGCCGGGAACAGCCGTTTGGGCCGCGGGGCGGCGTAGGCGACGCCGCCGGCGTCGTCGAACACCGTGTCGAAGTCGAACTTGCGGGGGGCCGATCCGGTCATCAGTAGATCAGCTCATCGTCGCCGCCGGCGCCGGCC